>NZ_WXWT01000290.1:0-7213 GCF_009904725.1 Vibrio sp. V43_P6S15P86 | reverse complement strand
CATTATCTTCCTAATTGTTGATTGTATTAGGAGGCTAATGTGAATATTAAATACCTTTTATCTTCACTGGTTATTTTGCTGATTTTTTCGTTTAGTGCTTCGGCTGAGTTGGTCAAGATTTATCGTTTGGGTAACAACGGTAGTGTAGCAGCTGGTTGTTCTGGTCTTAATATTGGTGATGTTGTAAAAGTTGGCGCTCAGTCTGATTTAGGTGGTAAACGCTTTAATGGTAATACTTGTCAGCGTTATACCGTTCATGATGGTTATGTTGGTGTCTCTTTCCTGAACTATCGTGGCAAACCATACAGTGGTCAACTTCTTACTCAATCCGTTGATTCTTGTCCATCCGGTCAAGTGGTAAACCCTGATACTGGCAAGTGTGAAGAGCCTCCAGTTCCTTTCTGCGAACAGCAAGATACAATCAATCAAATGAATCAGTTTAAAGATGCCTGTTTTGATAAGGGTTGGAATCCAATGGTTTCTTGTACTGATTCGACTCAATCTTTGGATATGACTTGTAATCCACCTCCAGAACCTGACGAATGTACCCCTGATTCATCTGATTGGCCTGCATGTAAGGATGATGAACCAAAACAATGTACCCCTGATTCCCCTGATTATCCTAACTGCTGTGATGCTTCTAATAACTGGTGTGATAATCCTCCTACAGACGATTCATGTACCATCTTTTCACCTAATTATTCTGAGTGTGCAGGTGATGTAGATGTAGACCCACCTACAGGTGGTGATTTAGGTGACCCTGATAAACCAAACGGTGGCGGCACTGGTAATCCTGACCCTGATAAACCAGAACCGGATGTAGAAGAAAATAGCGATACCACAAAGGCCATTGAGTCTATGAATAAGGACTTAAATAAACAGCTTACTGGTATCAATAATGACTTGAATAAAAACCATGCTGAGAGTATTTCACACCTTGATTCGTTAAAGGATTCTATAGATTTAAACACCGATACCATTGTTGATAGCTCTAACCATCTTAAAAACGCCATTGAGAGCCAAACAGGTACACTTTCAGAGATTGGTAACACCAACAACAAATTACTTTCTTCACTTAATCACCTTTTAAATGATGGTATTGGTGAATTAAGCGGTGATTTGAAGGGCATTGAAGGTGCAATTAATTCCGGATTGGATGATTTAGAAAGTGGTATTAATGGCTCTATTAATGCAGGTAATTGCCAATCTTTTTCATGTGAAGGAAATGCTGCTACTTGTTATTTAGCTAAACAGGCTTGGTATGAAAGCTGTCAGTCAAAAGATTTGAGTGAAATTACTGAAGCTGGAGCAGGTTTATTAGAAGGAATAGGAGATTACAACGACCAATTTACTGATGAACATGGTGCTTATAAAAATATTTATGAGAATGCTGAGGGTTCTGTAGGTGATTTATTACAAGCTTATGATGAATCTAATGGCGTTAATTTCGATGGTGAGTGTCCAGCTCCAAAACATTACGATGGTGGCTTATTTAAATTCACTATTGATTTAGCTCCTTTTTGTGAAATGGCTTATATCATCCGCGCTTGTATTATGGCGGCTGCTGCGTTTGGTAGCTTCATGATGATATCTAAATTTATATAGGTGATTATTATGTTTCAGTTCTTCGCAACAATACTTAGTTTTTTATTTGGTTGGCTTCGTCTTGCTTTGCCGTTCCTAGCTGGTTATTTAGGTTCGGTAGGCTCTCAATTTCTCGTTTCTTTAGGGGTAGGGGTTACGGTATTTTCTGGTTTTAATATCGCAACGTCCTATTTGATTGGCTTAATCACTTCCAGTTTTGACACCTTACCGACTTACGTCCTCCAGTTCTTGGGTCTTATCTGGGCAGATAAAGCAATGAACTTGATGCTTAGCACTGGTTTTTTCTTGTTGACTATTAAAGGTCTTCGCGCTGGTTCTATTGCTCGTCAAGGATGGTGGAAACCAGGTCAAGATAAGGGGAGTATTCCACTATGATTTACTTGAGAACTGGCTTACCGGGCGCGTCAAAAACGCTTAATAGTTTGCGAGAATTAGTGATTAGTCATGATGACACTCGTCCTTATTTCTACACTAACATCCGTTTGCTTATGTTGGACATGGCTGTTGCACAGTCTTTTTCTGGCTGGTTTTACGGCTGGTTCTTTCCACGTTTAAAGGATAGGGCGCAACGCAGAAAGTTAGAGAAAATCATGCGTCCTATTCATGATGATGGGGAGTTTATCTCCCTGTCTGACGTTCCTTGGTTAGAAACACAATACGAAACACATGATCATTTCGACACTTGGCTTTATTGGGTACGTCGAGTTTATCCTAAGAAGAAATTGGTTAAGCTAGAGAACGTACTCGATGCAGCTGGCGATACAGCCGTTGATAAGTTCGATATGGTGAAGCCTTTGAATCTTCACTTTACGCATTTTGAAGATCCTCGTTCTTGGATGGATTTACCAAAGCGTTCAGTTTTGCTCATCGATGAGTGTCAGCAATACTTTCCTCCACGCCCAACCGGTTCGAAAGTTCCGGCGGCGATTGCGGCATTAGAGACACACCGTCACGGTGGTTATGATATTCATTTTGTTACGCAAGATAGAACGCTATGTGATGCGAACTTGCGTAAACTTGTTGGTCGTCATATTCATTTCTTCAATCCGTTTGGTGGTGAGCGTGTAACCCGAAAGGAAGCGCCTAAGACATTCAATCCAGATGATTATCACGAATCTAAAATCGCTACTAAAAAGCTTGTTAAGCGTGACAAGAATTTCTATGGCGTTTATTGGTCCGCTGAGATTCACACTCATAAACCTAAAATTCCGTTTATGGCGTTCGCTGGCCTGATAGCTTTAGGCGTTTTTTGTTGGTCTGCTTATAACATCTACGATAAGTTTTTAGGCGGTGGTGAGCCTGAGCCAGTTAAACAAGTTCAGCCTTCAACGTCTCCAGCTCCAGATTCAAACAAGGCAGATTCACTTGATAAACAGCTTGATACTTACGTAGCTGAGTTAATCAAAGGGGTTTATATCTCTGGTTCTATGACGCACTACGATAATGATTCAGTAGATATTGATTATGTTTTCTATCGTGAATCTGATGGTGCAGCCTTTGAACCTGATTCGATAGGTTTGGTAGTTGAGCCCATTGATAGGTGTTTCGCTAATTTCAAAATCGGTTCTGTTGTTCGGCCAATTACGTGCAATCCTTTTTATGTTCGTGAGGTTGTGGAAGAACGTGAAGAAGATGAAACGATGGAAATGGCCAAGAACTCGGACAAACACAAACCCAACATTAGCTTATTCTAGGTGAATCATGGTTCTTCAATCGATGTTAGACATTTACGAGATGTTTTTGTGGTGTTGTGGTTTCTTACTGGCAGCGCTTTTAATTGGAGGTTATCGCAATGACTGATGAGCAGGTTTTAATGATGGTTGATTACTTCGGCCATATTGTTTTTCTTGATGCTTTTCTTGGTTGCTCTGCGGCTTTGTTTGCATTCAAGTTATTTGATTATCTTTGCGATAAGCTCTTACCTTAGTGCGCATTATGGGTTTGAATTATGTTGAGGGTTTGCCGCAGGACTGGAGCGCGCAAAGGGTGGGCGAGAGAATTGCTCATTGTCGCAGCTCGCTGCGTACATGCCATGAAAGAGAATCGCTTTGAAGTGTAAGCCCGTAACATAATTTGCATAATGCCGTACTTAGCCAAAAGTGTTTTATTCTGCACTTTGCCTCGCGCACTTCACAAAATGGGCTTCTCGATGCGCGACCGGTGATTATTTTATGCTGAAAAAGTTGTCCAGGCATTGCCGTTTTGCAGAATAAAATAAAATGACATACCACACGCGCGGTATGTCATTTTTTTTACGTACTAGCCCCGCAGGGATAAGGGCGCTCACTACAGTTCGTGGGGAGTGCTTCATCCAAACGCCCGAAAAGTAGGGAACTTGTTCCCGTAGCTCCCCTCAATGAAACCGCAAAACACCCCTTCATCCTGCCAAGCCTAAAAATGGTAAAGGGCACTGCCAGTTATCGGTTCTATCTCTTCCTTCTCATAGTGCTCAATCCAGAGAGAAAGAAAGAGCGGAGGGGGGAGGAAGCGGAGCGCCGCGCTGCGCTCTTTCTTGGTGGCTAAGCCACATACTTTAATAGTGGCTTATAGTCCCAATGTGGTACTCAATCGAAATTTTCACCCTCACTTCTACTGATCTTTTTTTGAGTCTTGGATCATTCCGTGTTTGGCATCTGTCAGCATGTTTTCAAACATGTATCTTGCTACGTCTGTCCACTGCACTTGCTTGCCAATTTTTGAGCTTATCTCAATTGCTGCTCTTTCAAGCTTTATTTGTTGTGCTTCGTGCACTCTTAAAGTTTTGTATGACATGTCTACCTCTTTACATTTGTACTTGTATTTTAGTGTTTGTGAGTACCATTAGCCATGTGCACCTTGTACACATGTGTATAGTTTGCTATCTTGTGTCCAAATATAAATGTACACATGTGTTATCGAGTTAGGTTCATGTACGATTTCCTAGGTTTAAGAATCCACTTCAAAGATGAGTTCATTACTCCTATTCAGGTTGGTGATGAGTGGGAGACTCATATCAATTTTGACGATCTTATTGACCGTGGTCTTCGTTTGGATTGTTCTGTTGATCTTGATGAGGATGGAAATACTTCGATTTCCTCTCTTCGTCACCCTTGGGAATCTGTTCCTTCTAGCTATACCAGTATTGCTATGAAAGTTTTTCAGGGTTCTGGTTTCCGTCCTAACGCTTGTGTTGAGTTGAAGTGTTCTCCAGCAAAGATTCTTCAAGGTCATAACGTTTATGGTAGTGACTCTCTTTTGACATGTGCTACTGCAATTCTTGATGCTTTCAAACGTGCTATGCCTCGTTTCTGTGAGATGCTTGATTTTCAGATGACTGATGTCTTTCGTTTTGACTCTACTATGTCTGTTCAAGTTGAATCTCGTGACCAGCTTCAAGCTGCTCTAGTTGCCTTATCAAAAGTATCTAACAAGTATCTTAGACCTAGTAGACAAGGCGAGTTCGAGTCTACTGTTTACTTCAATAAAGATAAGAACAATCCCAACTCTGGCCGTACTACCTCACTCATTATTTATTCAAAATTAGATGAAGTTAATTATCAATGTGAAGCTCTTAAGAAGCTTAAACGTAAGGAAAAAACCAATCGTTACGATCGCGTTATTGATGAATTATCTTCTGACTCTTTAAAGGGCTTCGCTGACAATCGTCTTCGTTTCGAGGCTCGTTTTATGTCTCGCTGGTTTGAGAAAAACAACATACCTCAAAATCTTTTTGAGTTGATCGAGTATGTACGTCTTTTCGAATCCGCTTCTGATTCTAGTTTCTGTCTTTGGGCTTGGCGTGATGCTATGAAGTATCTGCTAGACGCTATTGAGGGGAGCACTCTTTCGGTTGTTAATGACCATAAAGTTATGTCTTTGCTTCATGACCTATACGATACCGTAGACTCGAAGGGAAACACTCGTAAATCAAAAGCCCTTCGTCTATTTCAAGTATATGACCGTTTGAAGCATTCGACCTATGAACAGGTTAAAAACACTATGTCTAAATCTAGCTTCTACCGTTCCATTTCTGATTTGATGGCAGTTGGGCTTTCAAAGGAACAGCTTCAAAACCTTCATGATGATGAACATATTCCTCTTGGTCAGGTTCTTACTTTTGATTTCGATAATCAACGTCCGGCCAATTACAAAGAACCTGTATTTCAGGGTATCAATTCTGGTGCTGACCTTTTGGCTCATCTATCAGGTTCTCCTCGTAACGTTCAAGTAACTGAACTAGATAAAATTTACGATTCTTTATCTGATATTGGTATGCCAGCTCTTTATGCTCGTGCGCTCCAAGCAGGTAGAGAAGTTCGGATAAACCAAGATAAATCTGTCTCTCTAGTCCTTTGGGATGACGGTACTTCTGATCTTGTTTTCCATAAACCCGGCAATAAAGCAGATGTTTTATCAATGCCTTTTAATCAATCAACGTCTAATCCATCTAGTGAGAGCATGAGCTTTCAGCAATGGTCAGGCGGTAATCACTAGGGTGACTTTATGAACAAAATGCCTTTAACAATTTTTAACTCTAATTTCGGAACAATGGAAGATGAGAACGGTGGTTCACCTATGCAATGGGCGAACTGTCAGACTATTGGTGACTTCCAAGAGAACGGCGACAAAGTAGGTTGTCAAATCGGTAAAATTTCCGTGGTTACAGATAACAACTTTGCTCTATCTAAGCGCCTTAATATGGAGCTTAAAGCTAAGAAAGCGCCTTTGGAGGTTCTAGCTGTTTTAGGTATGGGCGTTTCCAATGGCAAATCAACATTCATTTTAAAGGATTTTGAAGTTCCAAAAGCTTCTTAATTCAAACAGTTTTATTGGTTCAATTATTCGACGATGAAGAACTAATAAAGGTATCACTATTAGTAGGTATCAACCATTCGATAATTGAACCACCATATTTAGGAGTTAATTAGATGATTTGTGCAAAACCTCTAGATGGCTATCTTCAAATTGTTCAGTTAGCTCCTAATGAAAGTTGCCAATACATAACCTTAATTGAGCAAACCGATTTAATAGAAACGGTTTCTTATTTAGATGAGGCGAGTGCATTTGAAATTATTGGTGCGGCTGCTTCGTTATATGCATTGGCATATGTAATTAAGATGGTATTAATTCAACTCGGTTTTAGAGGTTAATATGAAAACTAAACTTTTGACTCTTGGTACTGTTATCGGTGCCTCTCTTGTTTCTTCTGCTGCAATGGCTGATGTAGATGTTACTGCTGCAACTGGTGTAATTACTACGCAGGGTTCTGCTGCTATTGGTTCAGTTGGTCAAGCTCTTATTGGTCTAGCTGCTTTAGCGGTTGTTTATAAATGGGCTAAGGCTGCTTTCTTCGGTTAATAGCTCTTACTCTAATAAAAGGGGGGCTATTGCTCCCTTTTTTTGATCTCACCTTGGGGGATTTATGCCAGTACCATTTTATATAAGCCCATCAGATATTATGTGGGGCTTCATTATCTTCCTAATTGTTGATTGTATTAGGAGGCTAATGTGAATATTAAATACCTTTTATCTTCACTGGTTATTTTGCTGATTTTTTCGTTTAGTGCTTCGGCTGAGTTGGTCAAGATTTATCGTTTGGGTAACAACGGTAGTGTAGCAGCTGGTTGTT
>NZ_WXWT01000334.1:0-27824 GCF_009904725.1 Vibrio sp. V43_P6S15P86 | reverse complement strand
CCTTATTCATCAGCTCTTCAGCACTATAGCGAGCAGAAAAAAGAAAGCAAAAGTGCCCAAGCGAACAAAATGGCGAGAAAAAAAGAAAACAGAAATAAAATGGCAAGCTTGATCAGGTTATTGGCAGTTAGCACCAGAAAAACCAAAGTCTTGGCAGAAAGTGGCGATTTTCACTGATGGTTAAAACAAAAAAAGCAGCGATTTCTCGCTGCTTTTTCCTATTAAGACAAGTTGTCGTTACACGTCTAAGTTCGCTACTTTCAGCGCGTTTTCTTCGATGAAGTTACGACGAGGTTCTACTTGGTCACCCATCAGTGTTGTGAACAATTGGTCTGCGCCTACCGCATCCTCAATCGTTACTTGCATCATGCGACGCGTTTCTGGGTCCATAGTCGTTTCCCACAGCTGATCGGGGTTCATCTCACCTAGACCTTTGTAACGCTGACGACTCAGACCACGCATTGACTCTTTAACCAACCAATCAAGCGCTTCTGCAAAGCTTGCTACTGGCATCGTACGCTCACCACGTTTGATGTACGCGCCTTCTTCCAGAAGCCCATCCAGTGCTTCTGATAGATCAGCCAATTTGCCGTACTCTTTCGAGTTTAGGAAATCGATGCTAATTGCATGTTCGTGCGTCACACCGTGAGTACGAACCACGATCTTAGGCAAGTTTAAGCCTAGTTCTTCGTGCTGCTCAACTTCGTAGCTGTATTGGCTCGCGCCCACTTCTTTCGCATTCAGCTGCTCAATAAGCTGCTTCGTCCACGCTTCAACAACTGATGCGTCATGGCATTGCTCAGGCGTTAGACGAGGAGTGTAAATCAGCTCGTTTACCAAAGCACTTGGGTAACGACGGCTCATACGTTCCGCCAGTTTAATACCCGCGTTGTACTGTTGAACAAGCTTCTCTAGTGCTTCACCAGCCAGTGCAGGTGCTTCTGCATTTACGTGTAGCGATGCATTATCCAGAGCCAATGATACTTGGTATTGGTTCATCGCTTCTTCGTCTTTGATGTACTGCTCTTGTTTGCCTTTTTTCACTTTGTAAAGTGGTGGCTGAGCGATGTACACGTAACCACGCTCGATAAGCTCTGGCATTTGACGGTAGAAGAAGGTCAATAGTAGCGTACGGATGTGCGAACCATCGACATCGGCATCGGTCATGATGATGATGTTGTGGTAACGCAGCTTGTCCGGGTTGTACTCGTCACGACCGATACCACAACCAAGTGCAGTGATCAGCGTTGCTACTTCTTGCGAAGACAGCATCTTGTCGAAACGTGCTTTTTCTACGTTAAGAATCTTACCTTTTAGCGGTAGGATCGCTTGGTTCTTACGGTTACGGCCTTGTTTTGCGGAGCCGCCTGCCGAATCACCCTCCACTATGTATAGTTCAGAGAGTGCCGGATCTTTTTCCTGACAGTCTGCAAGTTTACCTGGAAGGCCAGCTAGGTCTAGTGCACCTTTACGGCGCGTCATTTCACGAGCTTTACGCGCTGCTTCACGTGCACGTGCTGCATCGATGATTTTCGAACAAACCATCTTCGCTTCTGTCGGGTTCTCAATCAGGAACTCAGACAGTTTTTCACCCATTGCAGACTCAACAGCTGATTTCACTTCAGAAGAAACCAGTTTGTCTTTTGTTTGGCTTGAGAACTTAGGATCTGGTACTTTCACCGAAACAACCGCAGTTAGACCTTCACGCGCATCGTCGCCTGAAGTCGCTGTTTTTGCTTTCTTAGAGAAACCTTCTTTATCCATAAAGCTGTTCAATGTACGTGTTAACGCAGCACGGAAACCAGCAAGGTGAGTACCACCATCACGCTGTGGGATATTGTTGGTAAAACAGAAGATGTTCTCTTGGAAACCATCGTTCCATTGCATCGCCACTTCAACTGAAATGCCGTCTTCACGCTCTGAGTTAAAGTGGAAGATTTTTTCGATGATTGGCGTTTTGTTGGTGTTTAGGTGATCAACGAACGCTTGAATACCACCTTCATACATGAAGTGATCATGTTTGTCCGCTTCACGCTCATCAACCAATTTGATCGATACACCAGAGTTCAGGAATGACAGTTCACGCAGGCGTTTCGCCAGAATGTCATAGTGGAACTCAGTGTTAGAGAAGGTCTCGGCACTTGGCCAGAAACGAATTTGCGTACCGGTTTTATCCGTATCACCCACAACAGCTAGTGGCGCTTGAGGCTCACCATGGCGGTAGGTTTGCGTATGGATATGGCCACCACGATGAATCGTCAGCTCAACTTTCTCTGATAGTGCGTTTACTACTGAAACACCTACCCCGTGAAGACCACCCGATACTTTGTATGAGTTATCGTCGAACTTACCACCCGCGTGAAGTACCGTCATGATTACTTCTGCTGCAGAGACATTTTCCTCTGAGTGGATTTCTGTTGGAATGCCACGACCATCATCGCTAACGGAAACCGAGTTATCCTCATGAATTGTCACAACGATGTCTTTACAGTGACCTGCCAACGCTTCATCAATTGAGTTATCCACCACCTCGAAAACCATGTGGTGAAGGCCGGTGCCGTCGTCCGTATCGCCGATGTACATTCCTGGACGCTTACGTACCGCATCCAGACCCTTCAGTACCTTAATACTCGATGAATCGTAATTTTCAGACATGAGTTTCTCTCTTCTAGTTTGACTCTATCCTGCCATGTTCCACATGAAACAATTTACCGTTATCGTCCAACATATCGGCGATTTGGCTTTCAGTGATAGAGCTTACAAATACTTGTGCGCCCGTCTCTTTTAAGCAGTCAGCAAGACGCTTGCGACGTTGGCTATCTAATTCCGACGCGAAGTCATCAATTAGGTAAATGCATTGTTTACCGGTCATCTCTGTCAGGTGTTGCCCTTGCGCGACACGCAATGCACACACCATGAGTTTTAATTGACCGCGTGACAGAACATCTTCAACGGGCGTTCCGTTCACTTTAATGCGCAAATCAGCTTTGTTTGGGCCACTAAAGGTGTATCCCAATGCCTGATCACGCTCAAAATTCTTTTCTAGTATCTCGTGGTATGGGGTGTCTTTATCCCAGCCACGATAATACTTCAATTGGATCTCAAATTCTGGCAAAAATGTCTGACAGATAGTTTCTGCGACAGTTTTCATCTGCTCGATGTAACTTGCTCGCCATTGGCTGATGTTTTCAGCCAGCCCTGCCATTTCCTGATCCCAATAACTGAGTTCACGATAACTATTGGCGGTTTTCAACAACGCGTTGCGCTGCTTGTTCAGGCGCTTGAACCTTCCCCATGCTTGATAAAAAGCGGGCTCGGTATGAAACACGCCCCAATCAATAAACGCACGACGATGTTTAGGGCCATCTGTCAGTAAATCAAACCCTTCTGGGTGTATCAACTGCAGAGGCAGAACTTGTGCCAACTGCGCTAATTTTTGTCCAGATTGACCGCCTATTTTAACCTCTGTTGAGCCATCACGCTGCTTATTAATGCCGATAGGTAGCTCAAATTGATCCGAGTTCAAAAAACGACCATGAACAAACAGTTCGTCACACTCATTTTGTATCACTCGTCCGGTGAGAGAGCTCTTGAATGAGCGGCCATGCCCGAGCAGGTAAACCGCTTCTAAGACACTGGTTTTACCGCTGCCGTTCGGCCCGATAAGAAAGTTAAAGCCTGCTGATAACTCAATATCACAGGCTTTAATGTTTCGAAACTGCTGAATGATGAGACGAGAAAGAGGCATTCAGTTGGCTTATAGACGAATTGGCATCACCACGTACATGGCACTGTCATCGTCGGCATTTTCAATCAATGCGCTAGCGTTAGCATCCGACATCGACACACGTACATTTTCACAACGCAACGTGTTCAGAACATCAAGCACATAGCTTACGTTAAAGCCGATTTCGATGGCGTCACCTTCAAAGGTCACATCAAGCATCTCTTCCGCTTCTTCTTGTTCTGGGTTATTCGCGGTTATGCGCATTTCAGTATCAGCCAGATTCACACGCACGCCACGGAATTTTTCGTTGGAAAGAATCGCAGCACGAGAGAAGGCTTGGCGCAACTCGTCACAACTTGCTATTAGGGTCTTATTGGTGCTCTGAGGCAATACGCGGCGGTAGTCAGGGAAACGACCATCAACCAACTTAGAGGTAAAAGTAAAGTTATTCACCTCAGCACGAACATTGGAGCTACCGATCTGAAGTACTACAGGTTGCTCTGGCGCATCCATCAACTTCACTAATTCTTGCACACCTTTGCGTGGCACGATGATTTGCTTCTGCGCAAAATCCGCACCTAGCTGAGTTTGCGATACCGCCATACGGTGGCCGTCCGTCGCCACGCTGCGTAGCGTGGTACCGTCAATTTCAAACAACATACCGTTGAGGTAGTAACGAACGTCTTGATTCGCCATCGAGAACTGAGTTTTGTCGATCAGCGTACGTAGATCGGCTTGGCTCAGTGATACTTCCACTTCGCTTTGCCAGTCTTCAATATTAGGGAAATCGTTCGCAGGAAGCGTTGCCAATGAGAAACGGCTGCGACCAGAGCGAACTTGTACGCGATCACCTTCTAATACAAATGTGATGATCGCATCGTCCGGTAAACCACGGCAGATATCGAGAAACTTACGCGAAGGAACGGTAATGCTGCCCGCTTCAAAATCACCTTCTAGCGTCACTTTGCTTACTAACTCTACTTCAAGATCGGTTGCCGTCATCGACAATACGTTCTCTTCTACTTTAAGAAGTAGGTTACCCAGGATTGGCAGAGTTGGTCGGCCACCTAAAGCGCCCGAAACCTGCTGTAGCGGTTTGATTAAATGACTACGTTCAATGGTAAATTTCATGCTTGGCTCTTTACGCTGTCAGCTCAATAAATGATTTGCTTAGAATACCGTTATTCTAACCGATTACGAGGACAGGGTGCGAATCAAGTTAGAGTAATCTTCTTTAATATCGTGGCTCTCTTCACGCAGCTGCTCAATCTTGCGACACGCATGAAGTACGGTCGTATGATCGCGACCACCAAATGCATCACCGATTTCTGGCAAGCTGTGGTTGGTTAACTCTTTTGCTAACGCCATGGCCAGCTGACGAGGACGCGCTACAGAACGAGAGCGACGTTTAGACAGCAAGTCCGCCACTTTAATCTTGTAGTATTCCGCCACGGTCTTTTGAATGTTATCGATCGTCACCAGCTTCTCTTGTAGAGCAAGCAGATCGCGCAGCGCTTCACGAACAAAATCAATCGTAATTGGGCGGCCAGTAAAGTTCGCGTTAGCGATAACGCGGTTCAGTGCACCTTCTAGCTCACGGACGTTCGAACGCAGACGCTTGGCAATGAAGAATGCCACTTCATCAGCAAGGTGGATTTGGTGATCTTCGGCTTTTTTCATCAAGATCGCCACACGCGTTTCAAGCTCAGGCGGCTCGATCGCAACAGTAAGACCCCAACCAAAGCGAGATTTAAGACGATCTTCAACGCCATTAATCTCTTTAGGATAACGGTCAGACGTTAAGATGATCTGCTGGTTACCTTCCAATAGTGCGTTGAAGGTATGGAAGAATTCTTCTTGCGAACGTTCTTTATTAGCAAAGAATTGGATGTCATCGATAAGGAGTGCATCCACACTGCGGTAGTAGCGTTTGAATTCTTCAATCGCATTGTTTTGCAGCGCTTTCACCATGTCTTGCACAAAACGCTCTGAGTGCATGTAGACCACTTTCGCGTTCGGGTTGTTATCCACAATCGCGTTACCCACCGCATGCAATAAGTGGGTTTTACCCAAACCCGTGCCGCCGTATAGGAATAGTGGGTTGTAAGCTGCACCTGGGTTATCCGATACCTGACGCGCCGCAGCCAAACCCAGTTGGTTCGACTTACCTTCAACAAAGTTGTCGAACTTGTGTTTTGGGTTCATGTTTGAGCGGTGATTGATCGCCGCAATCGCTTGAGCGTCGTCATCCCAGGCTTTGTGTACTGGCTTACGTGCCTGTAATTGCGCAGGTGCAGATGACTCCGCAGCCACATCTGCAGGCGTACGTGTCGGCGCTGGTTTTGGAGCAGAGACAGGTCGGCTCCCCACTTCAAAGCGTAAGTTAGGAATGTCGCCACCACAGTATTCCTGTAGTAAACGAGTAATATTGTTCAGATACTTATCACGCACCCAGTCCAACACAAAGCGGTTTGGCGCGAATAGAGTGAGAGTATTGTCATTGAGCTCCGCTTGTAGCGGACGAACCCACATGCTGAATTCTGTAGCTGGTAGCTCTTCTTGAAGCTGCTGCAAACATTGCAGCCAAAGCGAAGATGACACGGTGCCCCCACTGAGTAATTGAATTATCGGAAAAGACTGGCAATTTTACCTGTTGATAACCAAGATCGCCAGCGATTGATCGACGATCCAGTGAATAAGATCCAAGTTATTCACAATTATTTCTGCAAACTTGATGAGTTCAACACACCTTGCCCCAAATTTGCCCACACAACGATCCACAATTGGGCAAAATTCACAAGATCGAGCGATTGGTGATAAGTCTGTGTATTATTTTATTCCCAATGCTGATTTTGTCGATCATTTCGCTAGGTTCAGTTCGCATTTTCGTCACATTTAACATTCTTCTTCTATTATCTAATAACTCACAGGTCTAGGTTATTGCTCTTGGTTATTTATTTAATTGAGCTAACTAACAGTAGTATTTCCAACCATAAAATTATGGAGATGTATTATGAAAAACTGGATAAGGTGCCGTTGCAGCCATTGCACTGTCGGCAGCAACCGTACAAGCCGCTACTGAAGTCAAAGTTGGTATGTCAGGTCGCTACTTCCCGTTTACTTTTGTAAAGCAAGACAAGCTACAAGGCTTTGAAGTCGACATGTGGGATGAAATCGGTAAACGTAACGATTACAAAATCGAATACGTAACAGCCAACTTCTCTGGTTTATTTGGTCTTTTAGAAACCGGTCGTATCGATACGATCTCCAACCAAATCACCATGACTGATGAGCGTAAAGCCAAATACCTATTTGCTGACCCTTACGTTGTAGATGGCGCACAAATTACCGTGCGTAAAGGCAACGACAGCATCAAAGGTGTTGACGATCTTGCGGGCAAAACCGTTGCTGTGAACCTAGGATCTAACTTCGAGCAACTGCTGCGTCAATACGACAAAGACGGCAATATCAACATCAAAACGTACGACACAGGTATCGAACATGACGTGGCGCTCGGTCGTGCAGATGCATTTGTAATGGATCGTCTTTCTGCGTTAGAGCTGATTAAGAAAACTGGTCTTCCTTTGGAATTGGCAGGCGAACCGTTTGAGACCATTCAAAACGCATGGCCTTTCGTGGACAACGAGAAAGGTCGTAAGCTGCAAGAAGAAGTAAACAAAGCACTGGCTGAGATGCGCGCAGATGGTACAGTAGAGAAAATTTCCGTGAAGTGGTTTGGCGCTGACATCACGAAATAAGAACTCTTTGTACTTTAGGCCGCAAAGTGGTATCACTCTCGGACTAAAATAAACTTACGTAAAGGTGGAACTTGTTTTCCACCTTTTCTTTTCTCTAGCCTTTAGGTAAGCCGTATGGGATTTGACTTTAATTACATGTTGGAACTGCTGCCGATATTGCTGAAATATCTTGGCACTACCATGGAAATGGCGACGTGGGGATTGGTGTTTTCACTGATTTTATCCGTCATTTTAGCCAATATTCGCGTATTTAAACTGCCAGTTCTGGATCAATTAAGCCAACTGTACATCAGCTTCTTCCGTGGCACCCCTCTCTTAGTTCAGCTTTTCCTGCTTTATTACGGCTTACCACAAATTTTCCCATTAATGGTGGGTATTGATGCCTTCTCAGCAGCGGTGATCGGTTTAACGCTGCACTTTGCCGCTTATATGGCGGAGAGCATTCGTGCCGCCATTATTGGTATTGATCGTAGTCAAATGGAAGCCAGCTTATCGGTGGGTATGACGACATCCCAGGCGATGCGCCGCGTCATTTTGCCTCAAGCAACCCGCGTAGCGCTGCCTTCACTGATGAACTATTTCATCGATATGATCAAGTCAACGTCTCTCGCCTTTACGCTTGGTGTGGCTGAAATCATGGCCAAAGCACAGATGGAAGCCTCATCAAGCTTCCGTTTCTTTGAAGCTTTCCTTGCGGTTGCACTTATTTACTGGGGCGTGGTGGTGATTCTGACTCGCGTACAAATCTGGGCAGAAGCAAAACTGAATAAGGCGTACGTACGATGATCAAATTAGAAAATATTCACAAACGTTTTGGTGAGACTGAAGTGCTGAAAGGCATTGATCTCGATATTCAGCAAGGTGAGATCATTGTGATTATCGGTTCAAGTGGTACGGGTAAATCAACCTTGCTGCGTACGGTGAACTTTCTAGAACAGGCAGATGAAGGCCGTATCACGATAGATGACGTCTCTGTTGATACTCAAAAACACACAAAAGCCGAAGTATTAGCGCTGCGTCGTCGAACTGGCTTTGTGTTCCAAAACTATGCCCTGTTTGCCCATATGAATGCGCGCCAGAATATTGCCGAAGGTCTAGTGACCGTTCGAGGATGGAAAAAAGCCGATGCTCTCAAACGAGCGCAACAAATTCTGGATGACATCGGCCTTGGGGATAAAGGCGATAGTTATCCAGCTGCATTGTCTGGCGGCCAACAACAACGTGTGGGTATCGGCCGAGCGATGGCGCTGCAACCAGAACTGCTGTTGTTTGACGAACCAACTTCTGCGCTGGATCCTGAATGGGTCGGTGAAGTTCTCTCATTAATGAAGAAGTTAGCTAATCAGCATCAAACCATGCTGGTGGTGACGCACGAGATGCAATTCGCGAAAGAAGTCGCAGATAGAGTGATCTTCATGGCGGAAGGCAATATCGTTGAGCAAGGTTCTCCACAGGATATCTTCGATAATCCACAAGATCCTCGTTTGAAAAAATTCCTTAACCAAGTAGGAATAGAGTAACGATCAAGCATCAGGATCGATTGATCCTTGAGATTTTACTCACACTACGTATAATCGCCCGGCCGGAATTTCGTACTCATTGAGTCATTGACACATTATGTGAGTGTGATTACAATTCCGCCTCTTTGTTGAGAGGCGTCGGTTGTCCTTCTCTATATAAAGAGCTTCTTTATATAAGAAAGCAAATACCCACGCCGGGTTTAACAAGAACCTAAAACTACTGATCAGTAAAGGTAATTATCATGAAACGCACTTTTCAACCTACAGTTCTAAAGCGCAAGCGTACTCACGGCTTCCGTGCTCGCATGGCAACTAAGAACGGTCGTAAAGTTATCAACGCACGTCGTGCAAAAGGCCGTGCGCGCCTATCAAAATAATCGCTAGTTTATTTTGAACACGTACGCGTTTAATCGGGAGTTACGTTTGTTAACTCCCGAGCATTATCAAAACGTCTTCCAGCAAGCTCATCGAGCTGGCTCGCCTCATTTCACCATCATTGCTCGCAATAACAAACTTTCTCACCCACGATTAGGTTTAGCGGTTCCCAAAAAGCAAATCAAAACGGCTGTCGGTCGTAACCGATTTAAGCGTTTGGCTCGTGAAAGCTTTCGTAACAATCAACATCAGCTTCCAAACAAAGATTTTGTTGTGATTGCGAAGAAAAGCGCGCAAGATTTAAGCAATGAGGAAATTTTTAAGTTGTTTGATAAGCTATGGCAACGCCTGTCTCGCCCTTCACGTGGATAGCCATTGGGCTCGTTTATCTGTATCGCTGGTTTATCAGCCCTTTGATTGGTCCTCGTTGCCGGTTCACACCAACCTGTTCCACTTACGCGCTAGAAGCTTTGAGAGCTCACGGTTTTGTAAAAGGATGTTGGTTATCAGGCAAACGTCTATTAAAATGCCACCCTTTGAATGAAGGGGGGTATGACCCCGTTCCACCAGTCCAAAAACAAGACAGAGATAACTAACGATGGATTCTCAACGTAATATCCTGCTCATCGGTTTGGCCCTGGTTTCTTTTTTGCTGTTTCAACAATGGCAAGTTGCAAAGAATCCAGAACCTCAAGCAGTTGAACAGGCTCAATCAAGCAGCACTCTACCTGCACCATCTTTTGCTGATGAACTTGACCCAGTTCCTGGTCAACAGCAAGCTTCTGCAAAAACTATCACAGTAACGACTGATGTTTTAACTCTGTCGATCGACACCGTTGGTGGCGATGTGGTACATGCCAACCTTAACGAATACTCTGCTGAGTTAGATTCATCAGATTCCTTTGTTCTGCTTAAAGACGCTCAAGGTCACCAATTTATCGCTCAAAGCGGTCTAGTTGGCCCTCAAGGTATCGACTTGAGCAGCACAAATCGCCCTCACTACAACGTAAGTGCAGACAGCTTCACAATGGCTGACGGTCAAGATGAACTTCGCGTTCCGATGACATTCACTGCAAACGGTATCGAATACACCAAAACTTACATCTTTAAACGCGGCAGCTACGCGCTTAATGTTGAATACGATGTAGTGAACAACTCAGGCAACAACGCAACATTTGGTATGTACGCTCACCTACGTCAAAACCTAATGGACGATGGTGGTAGCATCACAATGCCTACTTACCGTGGTGGCGCATACTCAACAGAAGATACGCGTTACAAGAAGTACAGCTTTGATGATATGCAGGATCGCAACCTGTCTCTTAACCTAGCCGATGGCCAAGGTTGGGCAGCAATGATTCAGCACTACTTTGCCGCAGCTTGGATCCCACGTAACGAACCAGGTACTAACCTATACACTCGTGTAATTGGCAACCTAGGCGATATCGGCGTTCGTATGCCGAACAAAACTATCGCAACAGGCGAGCAGGCTAAATTTGAAGCAACACTTTGGGTTGGTCCAAAACTGCAAGATGAAATGGCAGAAGTGGCACCTAACCTAGACCTAGTAGTGGACTACGGCTGGTTATGGTTCATTGCGAAGCCTCTTCATATGTTGCTTTCATTCATCCAGAGCTTTGTTGGTAACTGGGGTGTGGCAATCATCTGTCTGACCTTCATCGTTCGTGGTGCAATGTACCCACTAACAAAAGCGCAATACACGTCTATGGCGAAAATGCGTATGCTTCAGCCTAAGCTGCAAGCAATGCGTGAGCGTATCGGTGATGACCGCCAACGTATGAGCCAAGAAATGATGGAACTGTACAAGAAAGAGAAAGTGAACCCACTAGGTGGCTGTTTACCTCTTATCCTACAGATGCCTATCTTCATCGCGCTTTACTGGGCACTAATGGAATCGGTTGAGCTACGTCACTCTCCATTCTTCGGTTGGATTCATGACCTTTCAGCGCAGGACCCTTACTACATCCTGCCGCTATTGATGGGTGCGTCTATGTTCCTAATCCAGAAGATGAGCCCGACAACGGTAACGGATCCAATGCAGCAGAAGATCATGACCTTTATGCCGGTTATGTTTACCTTCTTCTTCTTGTTCTTCCCATCAGGTCTCGTTCTGTACTGGTTGGTGTCGAACATCGTAACGCTTATCCAGCAAACTCTTATCTACAAAGGGTTAGAGAAAAAAGGCTTACACAGCAAGTAACCTTTTAGGAAATGATTGAGAAAGGCGGCCAAAAGGTCGCCTTTTTGTTTTTGGCTGATTACAATTCAGCTAACTAAAGTTATGGCTCAATTTGAGCCCAGCTCAAAAGGCAAATTTATGACTACAGATACGATTGTCGCTCAAGCGACCGCGCCTGGTCGTGGCGGTGTCGGTATTATTCGAGTATCAGGCCCTAAAGCCAACCAAGTGGCGTTAGAAGTCACTGGCAAAACACTAAAGCCCCGCTACGCAGAGTACCTGCCGTTTAAGTCAGAAGATGGCACTGTGCTTGATCAGGGCATCGCACTGTACTTCCCTAACCCGCACTCATTTACAGGTGAAGACGTACTTGAGCTGCAAGGCCATGGCGGCCCCGTCGTGATGGATATGCTGATAAAACGCATTCTAGGTATTGATGGTATTCGAGCAGCTCGCCCTGGTGAGTTCTCTGAACGCGCGTTCCTGAACGATAAACTCGACCTCGCTCAAGCAGAAGCAATTGCAGACCTCATTGATGCCAGTTCTGAAGAAGCAGCAAAATCGGCGCTGCAATCCTTACAGGGCGCCTTTTCAGGGCGCATTAATACCTTAGTTGAGTCGCTGATTCATTTGCGTATCTATGTTGAGGCAGCCATCGACTTCCCAGAAGAAGAGATCGACTTTCTGGCCGACGGCAAAGTGGCTGGTGACCTACAAGCCATCATCGACAACCTAGATGCGGTGCGCAAAGAAGCCAACCAAGGCGCTATTATGCGTGAAGGGATGAAAGTCGTGATTGCTGGTCGTCCAAATGCGGGCAAATCAAGCCTACTGAACGCGCTATCAGGCAAAGAGTCTGCAATCGTAACCGACATCGCAGGTACCACGCGTGACGTCCTGCGTGAGCATATCCACATTGATGGCATGCCACTGCACATCATTGATACGGCAGGTCTGCGTGATGCCTCCGACGAAGTCGAGAAAATCGGTATCGAGCGCGCGTGGGATGAAATAGCTCAAGCAGACCGCGTGTTGTTCATGGTGGATGGCACCACAACCGATGCCACCGATCCGAAAGATATCTGGCCAGATTTTGTGGATCGCCTACCAGACAACATTGGCATAACTGTGATCCGTAATAAAGCGGATCAAACGGGTGAAGATATGGGGATCTGCCACGTCAATAACCCTACCCTGATCCGTTTGTCAGCGAAGACTGGTGCAGGGGTTGAAGCTCTGCGCGATCATCTCAAGGAGTGTATGGGCTTCTCTGGCAACAGTGAAGGTGGGTTTATGGCTCGTCGCCGTCACCTCGATGCGTTGGAACGCGCCGCACAGCACCTTCAAATAGGCCAGGAACAGCTTGAAGGCTATATGGCTGGCGAGATACTGGCAGAAGAGCTGCGCATCACCCAGCAGCATCTCAACGAGATTACCGGCGAGTTCAGTTCTGACGACTTACTGGGCCGAATCTTCTCTTCATTCTGTATCGGTAAGTAAATAATCGAACGCGCGGTGCTGAGCTTAACTCACACCGCGTTTCTTTTTGTACGGCAAGCCATCCATGAGCTTTAGCCGTCGCATTCAATAAGGAAGAAGTATGATCCACATTATTACAGGCAGCACGCTAGGTGGCGCAGAATACGTAGGGGATCACCTGAGTGATCTACTCAACGAGAATGGATTTGAAACAACGATCCACAATCAGCCATCTCTTGATGAGATCGAAAATCAAGGAACGTGGTTGGTGATCACCTCAACCCATGGGGCTGGTGAGTACCCTGATAATATTCAACCTTTTATCGCGGCATTACAAAATACCCCGCCGAAAATGACCGACGTAAAGTTCGCAGTGATTGCGATTGGTGATTCAAGCTATGATACGTTCTGCGCCGCTGGTCAACACGCTTATGATTTACTAG
Organism: Vibrio sp. V43_P6S15P86; assembly: GCF_009904725.1. Lineage (NCBI taxonomy): Bacteria > Pseudomonadati > Pseudomonadota > Gammaproteobacteria > Vibrionales > Vibrionaceae > Vibrio > Vibrio sp. V43_P6S15P86. Next base: position 14,322 of record NZ_WXWT01000334.1, on the reverse strand, counting down.
AGGACATTGGTGCCACACCGCTCGCTGATTGTCTTAAGATTGATGTACTGAGCCATGCAGTACCCGAAGACGCCGCTGAGGCATGGTTAAAAGAGAATATCGAACGCTTTTAAGCTCTCCGCTTTCCCTTCAACAGAGTCGAAATTCGGCTCTGTTTTCCCCAATGTGAATAACTCCCGTCAAATTATTTTGTTTAACTGCTCAAAAACCAATCAAACGAGCTGTGGATAACTACGATAAGATCCAGTGATTTTCCTTTAGTTATCCCAATAACAACTTTGATCAATTTCACCCCCTGTGTATAACTGCCACTTTTGATCCCAGGTAATCCTCGATCTGATCCAATCATGATCACAAGATATGATCCAAAGAAGATCCATGATCTTGTTGATCATTTTTAGCTTATCCACAGAAACGGTCGATCCTAATAGTAGATCTAATAAAAGATCATATATATAGATCTTATATATATTTATCTTGAAGCTTAAAACGGATAAAACGAGAAAACGTTTTTCTCTGTGGCATAAAGCAGGTAAAATACGGCTCCTTTATCTGTCCATTAAATCCCTTTGAATACCTGAGGTCAGTTCATGCTTTATCACGAAAACTTTGACGTCATTGTTGTCGGTGGCGGACACGCAGGAACGGAAGCCGCGCTCGCATCTGCACGCACAGGACAAAAAACGCTTCTCCTTACCCATAACATCGATACATTAGGCCAGATGTCTTGTAACCCGGCGATTGGTGGTATTGGTAAAGGTCACTTAGTAAAAGAAGTGGATGCTATGGGCGGTTTGATGGCTGAAGCCATCGACCATGCAGGTATTCAATTCCGTACACTAAATGCCTCCAAAGGTCCTGCAGTTCGAGCGACTCGAGCTCAAGCGGATCGTGCTCTGTACAAAGCGTACGTCCGTAACGCATTAGAAAATGCACCTAACTTAACGCTGTTCCAGCAGTCAGTGGATGATCTGATTGTTGAGCAAGACCGCGCGGTTGGCGTGGTGACTCAAATGGGACTTCGCTTCCATGCGAAAGCCGTCGTACTAACGGTAGGTACGTTTCTTGGTGGTAAGATCCACATTGGCATGGAGAGCTCTTCAGGCGGACGTGCAGGAGATCCACCGTCGATCGCATTAGCGGATCGATTACGTGAACTGCCATTCCGTGTGGATCGTTTAAAAACGGGTACCCCACCGCGCATTGATGCTCGCACCGTTGATTTTTCAGTGCTTGAAGCTCAGCACGGTGATAACCCTACCCCTGTATTTTCATTCATGGGTAAACGCGAACAACACCCGCGTCAGATCCCATGTTTTATTACGCACACCAATGAGCAAACGCACGATGTGATCCGTAGCAACTTGGATCGCAGTCCGATGTACGCGGGTGTGATTGAAGGCATTGGTCCGCGTTACTGCCCGTCGATTGAAGACAAAGTGATGCGTTTTGCGGATAAAAATAGCCACCAAATCTTCATTGAGCCAGAAGGTTTAACGACGCACGAGCTATACCCTAACGGTATCTCGACTAGCTTGCCATTTGATGTGCAAGTACAAATCGTTCGCTCAATGAAAGGCTTTGAAAATGCGCATATCGTTCGTCCTGGTTATGCGATTGAATACGATTTCTTCGATCCACGTGATTTGAAGCAAACGTACGAAACCAAGTTTATTCATGGTCTGTTCTTTGCTGGTCAGATTAATGGTACGACTGGTTACGAAGAAGCCGCAGCGCAAGGCTTGATGGCCGGTCTAAACGCAAGCTTGTACAGCCAAGACAAAGAAGGCTGGAGCCCACGTCGTGACCAAGCTTACATGGGCGTATTGATTGATGATTTATCGACCATGGGTACCAAAGAACCGTACCGCATGTTCACTTCTCGTGCGGAATATCGCTTGTTGCTACGTGAAGATAACGCCGATTTACGTTTAACGGAAAAAGCACGCGAGTTAGGCTTGATTGACGATGTTCGTTGGGCTCGCTTTAACGAGAAACTCAATAACATGGAAACGGAACGTCAACGTTTGAAATCAACGTGGATGAATCCGAAGTCAGAAGGCGTGGATGAGCTGAACAAGCTGCTGAAAACACCAATGGCACGTGAAGCGAGTGGTGAGGATCTTCTGCGTCGTCCTGAGATCACTTATTCGCAACTGACGCAACTTGAAGCGTTTGCTCCTGCACTTGAAGATCAGCAAGCGGCTGAGCAAGTTGAAATTCAAGTAAAATACGATGGTTACATCAAGCGTCAGCAGGAAGAGATCGAAAAATCACTACGTCACGAAAATACCAAGTTACCTGCTGATTTGGATTACCGCGATGTAAAAGGTTTATCAAACGAAGTCGTTGCTAAACTGAGTGAAGCCAAACCAGAGAGCATCGGTATTGCATCGCGCATTTCTGGTATTACGCCTGCTGCAATTTCTATTCTTCTTGTTCACTTGAAAAAGCATGGTTTGCTGAAGAAAGGTGAGGAAGAATAATGAGCGCATTGCGAACAAAGCTGGATTCACTGATCGCGAAAACCGATTTAGAAGTGTCAGAGCAACAAAGAGAGCAATTGGTCGGTTACGTCGAACTGCTCGACAAGTGGAACAAAGCGTACAACTTAACGTCGGTGCGCGATCCGCTTGATATGTTAGTGAAACATATTCTTGATAGCATCGTGGTGAGCACACACCTGCCCGGTGAGCGCTTTATTGATGTTGGTACTGGTCCGGGCTTACCGGGCATACCTTTGGCAATCATGAACCCTGAGAAGACCTTCTTCTTGCTCGACAGTCTTGGCAAACGCATCCGTTTTATCAAGCAAGTCGTGCACACATTAGGGCTGAAAAACGTGACACCAATTCAAAGTCGCGTCGAAGAATTCCAACCTGAAGAAAAATTTGATGGCGTTTTGAGTCGAGCTTTTGCTTCAATGACAGACATGGTGGAATGGTGCCACCATTTGCCGAAACAAGAGCATGGGGTGTTTCTAGCGCTGAAAGGACAGCACCCTAAAGATGAAATGGATCAGCTTCCTGAATGGTGCAGTGTGACAGAGATCATATCTTTAGCTGTTCCTGAGTTGGAAGGTGATCGTCATCTAGTAATCTTATCGCGCAAGGAAAATTAGCGAGGTAATCGTGGGTAAAATTGTAGCAATCGCCAACCAGAAAGGTGGGGTCGGCAAAACAACAACGTGCATTAACTTAGCGGCTTCGATGGCGGCAACAAAGCGCAAGGTTTTGGTGATCGATCTCGACCCGCAAGGCAATGCTACGATGGCCAGTGGCGTGGATAAGTATATGGTCGATGCCACCGCATACGATCTTTTGGTCGAAGATACACCGTTCGATCAAGTCGTATGTACCCAAACCACAGGGAAGTATGATTTGATCGCGGCGAACGGTGACGTAACCGCGGCAGAGATCAAATTGATGGAAGTGTTCGCTCGCGAAGTGCGTTTAAAAAATGCATTGTCGTCAGTTCGCGATAACTATGATTTCATCTTTATTGATTGTCCTCCTTCTCTAAACCTTCTTACAATCAATGCGATGGCGGCAGCTGATTCTGTGCTGGTGCCGATGCAATGTGAATACTTTGCGTTAGAAGGTTTAACTGCTCTTATGGACACAATCAGCAAGTTAGCGGCTGTGGTTAATGAAAACCTCAAAATCGAAGGTTTACTGCGTACTATGTACGACCCGCGCAACCGCCTATCGAATGAAGTGTCCGATCAACTTAAAAAACACTTTGGCAATAAAGTTTACCGTACCGTCATTCCGCGTAATGTGCGTTTGGCCGAAGCGCCAAGTCACGGTAAACCAGCGATGTACTACGATAAGTACTCTGCAGGGGCCAAAGCGTATCTTGCTCTAGCGGGCGAAATGCTCCGCCGCGAAGAAATCCCAGTTTAACTCTAACCTAAGGAATTCAATCCCATGTCTAAGCGTGGTCTCGGAAAAGGACTGGATGCGTTATTGTCGACCAGTTCGTTTGCTCGTGAAAAACAGCATATTGCATCGCATAGCCAAGAATTATCGGCAGACGGTGAGTTAACCGACTTAGCGATTGGTCAATTGCAACCGGGCGTATACCAACCGCGTAAAGATATGGCGCCTGAAGCGCTAGAAGAATTAGCGGCTTCGATTCAGTCACAAGGCATTATTCAGCCAATCGTGGTTCGCCAGGTTGAAAGTGGTCAGTTTGAGATCATCGCAGGTGAGCGCCGCTGGCGTGCGGCAAGGCAGGCTGGTTTAAAACGCGTGCCGTGTTTGGTGAAGAAAGTCGAAGACCGCGCGGCGATTGCGATGGCGCTGATTGAGAACATTCAACGTGAAGACTTGAATGTGATTGAGGAAGCCCAAGCGCTTGAACGTCTACAAGATGAATTCACGCTGACACATCAGCAAGTGGCCGATGTGATTGGTAAATCAAGAACGACGGTGAGTAACCTATTACGTCTGAATCAGTTGGAAGTTGATGTAAAAGGTCTGGTTGCAGATAAAAAATTGGAAATGGGTCATGCTCGAGCTCTGTTAGCGTTAGAAGGCGAACAGCAAGTCGAAGTAGCTCAACAAGTGGCTAAGAAGCAAATGACTGTTCGTCAAACCGAACAGTTAGTAAAAAAGTGCTTAGCCCCACAAAATGAGCAAAAAGGGCAACAAGAGGATACCGAAGCCGAGCAAATGTCGCATAAATTGAGTCAGCTGCTTGATGCAAAAGTTTCTCTTACCCGTTCTGCAAACGGAAAAGCGAAATTGACGATAAGTCTTGATGAGCCTCACAAATTGGACCAACTAATTGCCAAGCTTGAGGCCTAGATGAGATAATTGATTTAGGTCAATTAATCTAATTAATCGAATTTTGTGCGAAAGTTGTCGTTTTGTAAACAAAACTGTAAGTTTTTGATGCAATCGAATTGCTTTACGTTGAACTGAACGTATAATTTTCGCCAATTTCCCAGCACAGAGAGTTTAGTGCGAAGTGGATATTACTAGAGGTACGAATACATGGTAGCTGCGTTAGCTAGACCAGGACGAGAGCTCGCAAGGCAATTGTTAATGATCCAGTCTGGCGCGGTTATTTTTGTGGCAGCAGGAATGGCGGTAGCCATAAATCCTGACTGGGGATTTTCAGCGCTGATTGGCGGAGGCATTTTTGTTGTTGCCAATGCAGTATTCGCGCTGTGTGCTTTCATGTTTAGTGGGGCTCGCGCTGCCAAGCGCATCGCGGCTTCCTTCTATACGGGTGAAGTACTGAAAATTCTCATCACGGTTGCACTGTTCTATGTTGCCTACATGTATATGCAGGTGGAACTTGTTCCCCTCAAACTAACCTATTTGCTGGTACTAGGTATTAATATCTGTGCACCAGTGCTATTCATTAACAACAAAAAATAGGATGAGTTATGGCTGCGCCAGGTGAAGCGCTAACATCGTCCGGTTACATTGCCCACCACCTTTCTAACCTATCGCTGTATAAGTTGGGTTTAGTAGGGTCGGAGACAAGTTTCTGGAACGTACATATCGATAGCCTGTTTTTTTCTTGGTTTACTGGTTTAATCTTCCTCGGAATTTTTTACAAAGTAGCGAAGAGAACAACAGCGGGTGTACCGGGTAAGCTTCAGTGTGCTGTAGAAATGATCGTTGAATTTGTCGCCGATAACGTCAAAGACACGTTCCATGGACGCAACCCACTGATCGCGCCTTTAGCACTGACTATCTTTTGTTGGGTATTTTTGATGAACGTGATGGACTTAGTTCCTATCGACTTCTTACCGTACCCAGCAGAACATTGGCTAGGTATCCCTTACCTTAAGGTTGTACCGTCTGCTGATGTGAATATCACCATGGCTATGGCTCTAGGCGTTTTTGCATTGATGATTTACTACAGCATCAAAGTGAAAGGTCTAGGTGGATTCGCAAAAGAACTTGCACTACATCCATTCAATCACCCACTTATGATTCCGTTTAACCTACTGATTGAAGTGGTATCGCTACTGGCGAAACCTCTATCACTTGGTATGCGTCTATTCGGTAACATGTTCGCGGGTGAGGTTGTATTCATTCTTTGTGCGGCAATGCTACCATGGTACTTACAATGGATGGGTTCACTACCGTGGGCAATCTTCCATATCTTGGTTATTACGATTCAAGCCTTCGTATTCATGATGTTGACAATTGTTTACCTGTCAATGGCACACGAAGATCCTGATCATTAATTTTTTTAAAGCTTTTTATTTGGGCACTAAGCCAACAACTATAAATTGGAGATAGTAATGGAAACTTTACTGAGCTTTTCTGCAATCGCCGTAGGTATTATCGTCGGTCTTGCTTCTCTTGGTACAGCGATTGGTTTCGCACTGCTAGGTGGTAAATTCCTAGAAGGTGCTGCACGTCAACCAGAAATGGCTCCTATGCTACAAGTTAAGATGTTCATCATCGCGGGTCTACTTGATGCGGTTCCAATGATCGGTATCGTAATCGCGCTACTATTCACTTTCGCAAACCCATTCGTTGGTCAACTAGGTTAATCACCTTTAACTCGGGACGAGCGATTAGCGCTTGTCACTGATTAACACTAAGTCCAAATAGAGGGGTAGCTGTTGTGAACATAAACGCAACTCTGCTAGGTCAAGCAATCTCGTTTGCACTATTTGTGTGGTTCTGCATGAAGTATGTATGGCCACCATTGATGAAAGCGATCGAAGAGCGTCAGAAGAAAATTGCTGATGGCCTTCAAGCAGCAGAACGTGCTGCGAAAGACTTGGATCTAGCACAAGCCAACGCTTCTGATCAATTGAAAGAAGCGAAGCGCACAGCAACTGAGATCATCGAACAAGCGAACAAGCGCAAGTCTCAAATTCTTGATGAAGCTCGCGAGGAAGCTCAGGCAGAACGCCAGAAAATCCTAGCGCAAGCAGAAGCAGAACTTGAAGCTGAACGCAATCGTGCGCGCGATGACCTGCGCAAACAAGTTGCTACTCTGGCTGTAGCTGGTGCTGAGAAAATCCTTGAGCGTTCTATCGATAAAGATGCGCAAAAAGATATTCTCGACAACATTACTGCAAAACTTTAAGTCTGGGGGCGCATATGTCTGATTTGACTACTATCGCACGCCCCTATGCTAAAGCAGCCTTCGACTTTGCTTTAGAGAAAGACCAGTTGGACCAATGGGGCCAAATGTTATCTTTTGCTGCTGAAGTGGCCAAAAACGAACAAATGAACGAACTTCTAACCGGTTCGGTTTCTGCTGATAAAATGGCAGAGATTTTTGTTGCAGTTTGCGGCGAACAAGTTGATACGCACGGTCAAAACCTTTTGAAGGTGATGGCTGAGAATGGTCGTTTAGCGGCCCTTCCTGATGTTTGCACAGAGTTTTACACTCTGAAGAAAGAGCATGAGAAAGAAATCGATGTTGAAGTCATTTCAGCGACAGAACTTTCTGATGAGCAACTTGCAAACATTGGCAGCAAACTTGAAAAGCGTCTTGAACGCAAAGTGAAGCTGAATTGCAGTGTAGATGAGACCCTACTTGGTGGGGTTATTATTCGAGCCGGAGACCTAGTCATCGATGACTCAGCGCGTGGTCGTTTGAACCGCCTGAGCGATGCATTGCAGTCTTAATGGGGATTGGAGCATGCAACTTAATTCCACGGAAATTAGCGATCTAATCAAACAACGTATCGAATCTTTCGAAGTTGTTAGTGAAGCTCGCAACGAGGGTACTATCGTATCGGTAAGCGATGGTATCATCCGCATCCACGGCCTAGCGGACGTGATGCAAGGTGAAATGATTGAATTACCGGGTGGCCGTTATGCACTGGCACTTAACCTTGAGCGTGACTCGGTTGGTGCGGTTGTAATGGGCCCATATGCTGACCTTAAGGAAGGCATGAAAGTTACAGGTACTGGCCGCATTCTTGAAGTGCCAGTTGGTCCAGAACTACTAGGCCGCGTAGTAAACACGCTGGGTGAGCCTATCGATGGTAAAGGTCCAATCGAAGCGAAAATGACTTCGCCTGTAGAAGTGATCGCACCAGGTGTAATCGACCGTAAATCGGTAGACCAACCTGTGCAAACTGGTTATAAGTCAGTTGACTCAATGATCCCAATCGGTCGTGGTCAGCGTGAGCTTATTATCGGTGACCGTCAGATTGGTAAAACAGCACTGGCGATCGATGCGATCATCAACCAGAAAGACTCTGGTATTTTCTCTATCTACGTAGCAATTGGTCAGAAAGCATCGACTATCGCTAACGTAGTTCGCAAACTAGAAGAGCACGGCGCACTACAAAACACTATCGTTGTAGTTGCATCAGCTTCTGAATCTGCAGCGCTGCAATACCTAGCGCCATACGCAGGTTGTGCGATGGGTGAATACTTCCGCGATCGCGGTGAAGACGCACTGATTGTTTACGATGACCTATCTAAGCAAGCGGTAGCTTACCGTCAGATCTCTCTACTACTTAAACGTCCACCAGGCCGTGAGGCATTCCCAGGTGACGTATTCTACTTACACTCGCGTCTACTAGAGCGTGCAGCTCGTGTAAACGAAGAGTACGTAGAACGTTTCACTAACGGTGAAGTGAAAGGTAAGACTGGTTCATTGACTGCTCTTCCTATCATCGAAACTCAAGCAGGTGACGTTTCAGCATTCGTACCGACTAACGTAATCTCGATTACCGATGGTCAGATCTTCCTACAAACTGAGCTATTCAACGCCGGTGTTCGTCCAGCGGTTGACCCAGGTATCTCAGTATCTCGTGTAGGTGGTTCAGCTCAGACGAAAATCATCAAGAAACTATCAGGTGGTATCCGTACAGCACTAGCTGCATACCGCGAACTAGCTGCATTTGCTCAGTTCTCTTCTGACCTTGATGAAGCAACGAAGAAACAGCTAGACCATGGTCAAAAAGTAACAGAACTAATGAAGCAGAAGCAGTACGCTCCAATGTCTGTATTTGACCAAGCTCTAACTATCTTCGCGGCAGAGCGCGGTTACCTTGATGATGTAGAACTTAACAAAGTTCTAGATTTCGAGGCGGCTCTACTATCGTACGCTCGCGGTCAATACGCTGAACTAGCAGCTGAGATCGACAAGTCTGGCGCTTACAACGATGAAATCGAAGCTCAGTTGAAGAAACTGACTGACGACTTCAAAGCAACCCAAACTTGGTAATTAGGTCGGTGGCAGTTTCTGCCACCAACTAACGGAGAGTAACGATGGCCGGCGCAAAAGAGATACGTAATAAAATCGGTAGTGTTAAAAGCACGCAGAAAATTACGAAAGCGATGGAAATGGTAGCAGCTTCAAAAATGCGTCGTTCTCAAGATGCAATGGAAGCTTCTCGTCCATACGCTGAAACAATGCGTAAAGTGATCGGTCATGTGGCTAACGCAAACCTAGAGTACCGTCATCCGTACCTAGAAGAGCGTGAAGCTAAACGTGTTGGTTACATCATCGTTTCGACAGACCGTGGTCTGTGTGGTGGTTTGAACATTAACGTGTTCAAAAAAGCCGTTACAGACATGCAAGCATGGAGAGAGAAAGGTGCTGAGATTGAGCTTGCCGTTGTTGGCTCAAAAGCAACAGCTTTCTTTAAACATGGTGGCGCAAAAGTTGCGGCACAGGTTTCTGGCCTGGGTGATAACCCAAGCTTAGAAGACCTAATCGGTTCTGTTGGCGTAATGCTGAAGAAATACGATGAAGGTGAACTGGACCGTCTATACGTAGTATTCAACAAGTTTGTGAATACTATGGTTCAGCAACCAACGATCGATCAATTACTACCTTTGCCTAAATCGGACAGCGAAGAGATGCAGCGTGAGCACTCATGGGACTACATCTATGAGCCTGAGCCAAAACCTCTACTGGATACGCTACTAGTGCGTTACGTAGAGTCTCAGGTATACCAAGGTGTGGTTGAGAACCTTGCTTGTGAACAAGCGGCTCGAATGATTGCGATGAAGGCTGCAACGGATAACGCAACCAACTTGATTGACGATTTGGAACTTGTGTACAACAAAGCCCGTCAGGCTGCGATCACACAAGAACTATCGGAAATCGTTGGTGGTGCAGCTGCGGTTTAAGCTTAGGTAAAACGAAATAGTTTAGAGGATTAACGATGGCTACAGGTAAGATCGTACAGATCATCGGTGCGGTAGTCGACGTAGAGTTCCCACAGAGCAATGTACCTAGTGTATATGACGCTCTAAACGTAACGGACTCAAAAGAGCGTCTAGTTCTTGAAGTTCAACAACAGCTAGGCGGTGGCGTAGTTCGTTGTATCGTAATGGGTAGCTCTGATGGTTTACGTCGTGGAGTTGAAGTGGTTAACACTGGCGCTCCAATTTCAGTACCAGTCGGTACTAAAACTCTAGGTCGTATCATGAACGTCCTAGGTGACGCGATTGATGAGCGTGGTGAAGTGGGCGCGGAAGAGGTTTACTCTATCCACCGCAGCGCACCAAGCTACGAAGAACAATCAAACGAGATCGCACTTCTAGAAACGGGCGTTAAAGTAATCGACCTAATTTGTCCATTCGCTAAGGGTGGTAAAATCGGTCTGTTCGGTGGTGCTGGTGTAGGTAAGACCGTTAACATGATGGAACTTATCAACAACATCGCACTACAGCACTCAGGTCTATCCGTATTTGCGGGTGTTGGTGAGCGTACTCGTGAAGGTAACGATTTCTACTACGAGATGCAGGAAGCGGGCGTTGTAAACGTTGAGAAGCCTGAAGAATCGAAAGTAGCGATGGTTTACGGTCAGATGAACGAGCCACCAGGTAACCGTCTACGTGTTGCACTGACTGGTCTAACAATGGCAGAACGTTTCCGTGACGAAGGTCGTGACGTACTACTGTTCATTGATAACATCTACCGTTACACACTTGCAGGTACAGAGGTATCGGCACTGCTAGGTCGTATGCCTTCTGCGGTAGGTTACCAGCCAACTCTTGCAGAAGAGATGGGTGTACTTCAGGAGCGTATCACGTCAACGAAATCAGGTTCTATCACGTCTGTACAGGCGGTATACGTACCTGCGGATGACTTGACTGACCCGTCTCCAGCGACAACGTTCGCGCACTTGGATGCGACGGTTGTACTTAACCGTAACATCGCTGCAATGGGTCTATACCCTGCGATCGACCCACTAGATTCAACATCTCGCATGCTTGATCCACTAGTAGTTGGTCAAGATCACTACGAAGTTGCTCGTGGCGTTCAGCAGACACTTCAGCGCTACAAAGAGCTGAAAGACATCATTGCTATCCTAGGTATGGACGAGCTATCTGAAGAAGATAAGCAAGTTGTATCTCGTGCACGTAAGATTGAGCGTTTCCTAACTCAGCCTTACCACGTAGCAGAAGTATTTACAGGTGACCCTGGTATTTACGTACCTCTAAAAGAGACTCTACGTGGCTTTAAAGGTCTACTAGCTGGTGAATACGACGACATTCCTGAGCAGGCATTCATGTACTGCGGTAGCATCGACGATGCTATTGAGAATGCGAAGAAGCTATAAGGCTAACTAGGAGGCGATATGGCAGCAATAACCTTTCACCTAGACGTAGTAAGCGCTGAGAAGAAAATCTTCTCTGGTCGTGTTGAAACGTTTCAGGTGACCGGTAGCGAAGGTGAACTTGGTATTTTCCATGGTCACACACCGCTGCTGACCGCTATCAAGCCTGGTATGGTGCGTATTGTGAAACAGCACGGCCACGAAGAAATCATTTATGTTTCTGGTGGTATGGTAGAGATTCAGCCTGGTACAGCGACTGTACTGGCTGATACCGCTATCCGTGGTGAAGAGCTAGACGCAGCGAAGGCAGAAGAAGCCAAGCGCCGAGCTGAGGAGCAAATCCAGAATCAGCATGGTGACATGGACTTCGCACAAGCGGCCAGTGAACTGGCTAAAGCCATTGCTCAGCTACGAGTTATCGAGCTGACAAAAAAGCGTCGCTAAGCTCAATTAGCAACGTTGCATGACAAAAGGCGGCCAAATGGTCGCCTTTTTGATTAATTTTAGTTGGAAATTTACCTTACTCCATTAACTATTTTAAAAGAGCTGTTTAAAATAACGGCCAATTAACATAAAACGTCAATAGGTTATCAATGAAATTCAGTGCTGTGATTCTTGCTGCGGGTAAAGGTACCCGTATGCATTCGAACATGCCTAAAGTGCTACACACTTTGGCAGGGAAGCCAATGGCAAAACATGTGATTGATACATGTACTGGTCTTGGTGCACAAAATATTCACTTAGTATTTGGTCACGGTGGTGATCAAATGCAAACCACTCTTGCTGAAGAGCCAGTAAACTGGGTGCTGCAAGCGGATCAGTTGGGAACTGGCCATGCAGTTGACCAAGCATCTCCTCGCTTCGAAGACGATGAGAAAATCCTCGTGCTTTATGGTGATGTGCCATTAATCTCAGCTGAAACCATCGAGAACTTGTTGGATGCTCAACCAACTGGTGGTATTGCACTGCTTACAGTGATGCTTGATAACCCAACAGGTTATGGTCGTATTATTCGTAAAAATGGTCCAGTTGTTGCGATTGTTGAGCAAAAAGACGCAACGGAAGAACAAAAACAAATTAAAGAGATCAACACGGGCGTGATGGTTGCGACTGGTGGGGATCTTAAGCGTTGGTTGTCTGGCTTAAACAACAACAACGCGCAAGGCGAGTACTACCTAACTGACGTTATTGCAGCCGCACACGATGAAGGTCGCGCCGTTGAAGCTGTACACCCAGTCAATGCCATTGAGGTGGAAGGGGTCAACGACCGTGCTCAACTGGCTCGTCTAGAGCGTGCCTTCCAATCAATGCAAGCTCAGAAGCTACTAGAGCAAGGTGTGATGCTACGCGACCCAGCACGCTTTGATTTGCGTGGTGAGTTGCAGTGCGGTATGGACTGTGAAATCGACGTGAATGTTATCATCGAAGGTAAAGTATCACTCGGTGATAACGTGGTTATCGGTGCTGGCTGTGTACTGAAGGATTGCGAAATCGACGACAATACCATCGTTCGCCCTTACAGTGTTATTGAAGGTGCAACGGTTGGTGAAGAATGTACCGTTGGTCCATTTACTCGCCTTCGTCCTGGTGCTGAGATGCGTAACGATTCCCATGTGGGTAACTTCGTAGAAGTGAAAAATGCGCGTATCGGAGAAGGCTCAAAAGCGAACCATCTAACTTACCTTGGTGATGCTGAAATCGGTCAACGTACGAACATCGGTGCCGGTACGATTACTTGTAACTACGATGGTGCGAACAAGTTTAAAACCATCATCGGTAATGATGTATTTGTTGGTTCTGATAGCCAGTTGGTGGCGCCTGTCACTATCGCTGATGGCGCAACCATCGGTGCAGGCACGACGCTGACAAAAGATGTTGAAGAAGGCGAGTTAGTGATTACTCGCGTCAAAGAGCGCAAAATTAATGGCTGGCAACGCCCTGTAAAACAGAAATAAGCAGTACCTGCACTCTGTCGCTATATTGTCAAAGCCGCTCAACAAGAGCGGCTTTGTTGTTTCTAGCTAAAGGCTTCATCGTTAGTAACTGGGAATGGCGATGCGTTTTTCGAGCCAACGAACAGCTTGGGATACGAATAGAATGAGCAACAAGTACTCCAAAACGAGGAAGGTATAAATCTCTAGGGGTAAGTACTCATTCACCACCAGCTCATTGGCACGGCGAGTGAGATCGCTCAAACCAATCACACTAACCAAAGAACTCATCTTCAGGATATACACAAATTGATTTCCCAATGGTGGGAGAATTTGTCGAAACGCTTGGGGAAGAATTACCAAGTGCATCTTTTGCCAATAGCTTAAGCCCAAAGATTCAGCCGCTTCATGCTGGCCACGACTGATGGCTTGGATTCCGCCGCGAAACACCTCCGCCATAAACGCACTCTCAGCAATGGTCAGGGCAATAACACCCGCCCAAAAGTGATTGAGTGAGACATCCAACAGCGTTGGCATGCCGTAATACACCCAAAGTAGTAAGACTAAAACAGGCACTGAACGGACTACCTCGACATAAATGCGGTTGATCCACTTCAAGTAGGGAGAGTTCGACAGAGCCGGTAGGGCGATGATTAAACCTAATGTCATCGCAAATAACATACTGAGGAGTGATACTTGGATGGTGTCACTAAATCCGGCGATTAAAAACTTCAGATTGGTGAGTCCTTGCTCCGTGGAGGGATCGAGCACATACCAGCCCCATTGATAATCTGAGCAACCTGTGAGCAACAGCAGCGAAATCAGCCATAGAGTTCGAAAGGTCACATTTACTCCCTGAATTAACTAAAAAAC
>NZ_WXWT01000407.1:0-7221 GCF_009904725.1 Vibrio sp. V43_P6S15P86 | reverse complement strand
GTCATAAGTCACCTCTGTCTCATCATTAACTTGTGTTAACTGCTGAGTTGCAACAGAGATGCCAAAATATGCCATTAGTTTATGTGTTTGAATATTATTAGATATTTGTGCTTGGACTTAAGGGGAGAAGCAATATTCTCATATTGAGAACCAATATGGCCTATTGCTCCGTTTCAATTTGATATTTTCGTAGCAATACAGGAATAACGCTTTGCGCCGAGAAATCATCAATAATGGTCTGCCGAGCGTTTTGACGAGTGGGAGATTGCTGCGCTTCATCAAGAGACATCCAATGTTTAAGGCATTGAGCGAGAGATGGGATGTCATTGACAATAAAGCCATTTTCGCCAGTTTGGATAATATCGGGCAAGCGACCCACGCGTAGGCTCATCACGACTATTCCTCTAGCCATTGCTTCAAGCGCCGCCATAGGCAGGCCTTCATAGCGAGAAGAAATTACCAGCACGCTAATGTTTTTCCAAACGGTCTCCATTTCAGTTTGATGACCGAAAAATATCACATTTGAAGGGGCAATGTGGGCGAGTGATTCTCTTTCTGGTCCATCACCGTAAACACTAAAATGCAGTGTTGGGCAGAGCTTAGCCACTTCGATAAATTGGTCGGCACCTTTTTCTTGGCTCAATCGGCCGACGAAGGCGATTTCTTGATAGTTGAGATTACAATCGGGAATCGAAACAAAGTTATTCAGCAGTTCCGAAGGGAAAATGACTTTGCGCTGAATGCTTGGGCTGACGGAAAAGCAGTGGTTAGAGAGGTAGCCTGAACTTCTATCAAGCCAATCATAGAGCCACATTTTGCCCGAGGATGATTCTCCTGCATGATAAGTTGAAATCAAGCGAGGAAATGTGCGCGTGAGTAGCTTGGCACAGCGCGCTAAGATTGACGCTTTGTAACCGTGGGAGTGAATGACCGATGGTTGGTGATTGGCGACCGCGCTTGTTAGGTGTTTGATCTTTAATGCCTTATGTGGCTCACCAGACAAATGGTTCAAGTAACTCACAGGGATGGTGGATTCTTCTGCTTTCTCTACAATCTGTGCTGGTGGCGAGTACTCAGTCGTTAAGACAACACGTGCTTTGTGCCCAAATGTCATTAATCCACGAGCAAGCTCTATGACGTGACTTTCGATACCGCCAAACAGGCGGCTATCAAGAAAAATCCAAATTTCACCAACGGCAAGTTTCTCAAGATTGTTCGAGATTAATTTCATCCGCTTCCCACGCTTGTTTTTTTCGGTAAACCGTAGATGGGCTTAGCTCCAGCATTACGGCGGCATTGAGTACGTTGCCATCACAGTATGCGATTGCGTTTTGAATCGCCTCACGCTCCACTTGCCACATAGGGCGAATGGTTCCATCAGAGTTAAAGTACGGCGAGGCAGCCGCTGATGATTGTATGTTAGGTTCCGGTGTCGGTATTGACGGTTCTCTAGCGGGGGCCGATTGTTCCTCAACATACACTGGTCGGGATGTTATTGTTGGAGGGGGTGCTGGCTCTTGAGTTACATGTGCGGGAGTGGATGTTCTCACCGTTTTAGACTTTCTAGTCAGTTGAGCGGGTAGGTGATTCACCGTGACTTTTTCGTCATTATTAAGCACCACAATGTTACGTATGATGTTTTGTAATTGCCTTACATTACCCGGCCATTCGTAATGCTTGATGATATGTTGAGCTTCGCTGTCGATTGTTGAGAATTTCTTTTTGTCCTGTTTGGCATAAGTGGTCAAAAAGTGCTTGGCTAGTGTGACAATGTCACTTCCTCGCTCGCGTAGGGGGGGCATATCGATAGGTATTACGTGTACGCGGTAATACAAATCTTCACGAAAACGACCTTCTTCCACTTCTGTTAATGGATCTCGGTTGGTGGCACAAATGATTCGAACATCCACCTTCATCTCTCGAGTGCCGCCAAGCGGTGTGTAGGTTCCTGTTTGAAGAAAACGGAGCAACTTCTTTTGCATCTCAAGTTCCATTTCACACAGTTCATCGAGAAAAAGCGTCCCACCGTGAGCCAGCGTCGCAGCACCTTTTCGGTCTGTTGTGGCTCCGGTAAATGCGCCTTTAACGTGGCCAAAGATCTCACTTTCCATTAAATCTCGTGGGATAGCCCCGCAGTTAATAGCAATAAAAGGCTTGTCTTTACGGTCGCTCTGACGGTGCACGGCTTCAGCACAAACTTCTTTACCTGTGCCGCTTTCACCCACAATAAAGACACTGGCAGATGTTGGAGCAACGGCATCAATGGTTTTATATACCGCCTGCATTGGAAGACTTGAACCGATAAATCCGTGATAGTTATGGCGATCAAACTTGGATTGAATGTTTTCTACTAAATCTTCTAGTTTGGCGCGTTTGAGGTGCAACGCAACAGAAGTTTTTAGGCGATCAGCGTTAATAGGTTTTTCTAAGAAATCTTCCGCACCTTTTTGAATTAGGTTAACGGCTAAGTCTACGCTGCCGTGCGCTGTAGCAATAATAACGGATGTCGGAATGTCATTCTGGTTGATCCAATCCAATACGTCTTCACCAGACATATCGGGCAGTTTCAAATCGAGAATGATGAGTTGAGGTTTGCTTCTTTCAATAAATTGAATTGCTTCGCGACCTGTTTCAACATGAAAAATGTCATAAGGTTCGTCTTTCACATACTGCTTATAAAGTATGGCTAGTGAAGTAGAGTCTTCTACCAGTAACACCCTTGGTCTCATAGTCCTATCCCAACGTAGTTCGTTTCACTTTTATGATTTTTGTCAGCACTATTATTTGTATTTGGCGTGATGAGCGAGTTATATGACTTAGTGCTCTCTAGTGCTGAATATTCTCAATTTGAGAAAAGCGTTATCTAAGTATTAGCACAAGGTGGGAAATTTGCGAAAAATCCATACTTTTTAATTGATTAAGTTAAATTGTAAATGTCTTAGATGATATCGGCATCGCACTTTAATAAGTGCGATGATTCATAAGATAATTTATTATTGAAACGGTTACTCGAACCCTTGATCTTTTCGCTTTTCTAGCGCGTCAAACGATTCATTGGCCAGCTGGGAAAGAGACTCACAGAGAGCCAATGCTTCTAGTGTTTTTCCTTCCACACAATATTTCTCAATCATTCTTGCTTGTCTGGAAAGCGTTCGGTTACCTAAAGCAAGGGCAGAGCTGCCGAGTGTATGAACTTCGAACTCTAATGTTTGGAGGTCTCTCGCGCTTAATGCTTGCTCTATTTTCTCCATGCGCTCTCGTGACTCTTCAATATAGTGTTCAATCAGCGTAGGGATGATTTCGGCGCACGTATCTTTGATCATTTGCTGGAGAATGTGTTCATCCACCAATTCTTGTTCGATAGTCGGTGTGTTATTTGCAGTCATATTGGCGCTCCCTATAACATAAACAGTTCACTTTTCTTAATTTGTTGAGATATCTTTTCTTTCCACTTTTTGGGTAAAAAGCGTAGCTTGGAAACTTGGCGGATCAACTCATCTTTCAGGCTAGGTGTATGCTTCATATTCAGCACGGAACCAATCAAATTCGCATCGCTAGCATCAAGTAGTTTTTTTGCTTGTTCGAGTTGGGTTGCCGTCGTAGAGCCATAATGTGCGACTAATAAGGTGGCATCACATACGCCCGCAATCACTTGAGGGGCAATATTGCTTCGGTTGACACTCAGAAGTGGAGATGTGTCTATCACGACACGCTCGTACTGCGTTAACCACTCTGCAATATTGCGCTTCAGCATCGTTGGGTCTCGGTACGCCAATTGAGTGCTGGCGAGAGATGGAGCAGGGAGACCGACGAAGGTTTGATGCGTATTTTCTCTTGTGATCAGGTGTCCAACTTTTTCGGCATCATCAAACTCGTGAATGGTGCGATACGCGGGCTTGAACAGGTTAAGATCCACATACAAAGTATTGTGTCCAGCTAAAACCAGACGCTCTGCTAGAGATGAAGCAACGGAAGTGACGCCGTCTTCAGACTTACAACCCACAACACAAATCGTTTTGTGGCCTTTCTGTTCACTCTGAAGATAAATTTGCTCAATCTCAGCGTGAGTGGCAGGAATAGTCATTACAACGCTCCTATTAACACGATGGTTGTGGTGATTTGTAAAATATCTCTTAATCCGGCTCTCGCTTTTTCAGCAAAGCTTTCGTCTTTATGTGGAATGTAAATAGTGTCGCCTGCACGGATTACTGGTAAATCATAAATGTTGGCGGTTTTGCTAAAGTTCACCAAATCAAATGTTCGAGCTTGGCCCTGACAGCAAGACATGTTGACCACACTGATTTTTTCAAGATACGCATTGTTTGTCGGGCCTCCTGCTTCGGCCAGCAGGTCAAGTACCGTCATGTTGTCATTAAATACATAGCGCCCAGGGTCTCTTACTTCACCTAATACACGCACGGTGGATTCTTTGGAGCGATCCAACCAGTTTTTGTTTTTTTCCGGAATATAAATGGTATCGCCGGGACGAACGTGGGGCAGAATAGACTCATCGCCCGTTTCAAAGTACATCGACAAATTCAATTTACTCACTTTGGCATAGCCTAGGCCTCGGTGCGTCACACGAATATTGTGAATATCGGCATCCATTGTTGGTCCATCGGCGGCAGATAAAATATCCAGAAAGTGCATCTCTTCAGTAAAGCGATAGCGGCCAGGGGCATTGATTTGACCGAAAACATATATCGAGGCATCAGAGCTCTGGCTTACCCATTGCGATTTGTTGTCTGATGGATCGTCAGGTAATGCATGGACTCTTACGACCGTACCAGCAGCAACTCGGGGCAGATTCGATGTTGGTGAGCCATCTAAAATGTATTGATCTAAATCGAACTGTGTCATTTGACCATTATTGGCGACTTCAATTTTGGTGGTGTCAGCTCGACGTGTTGGGCCGCCAACATGCGCAAGCAGATCAATTAAATCCATTTCGTCTGACCATTCAATACGTCCCGGGCGCACGACTTCTCCCATCACAGCGACCGCTCGACTTGGCGCCACTTTTAGCCATGACTTCTCGTTGAAATCGGTTTTCTCAGGGACGAAAATCGCGTCTCCAGGTCCGACATTCGGTGGTCTAACCGAAGACAGCCCCTCGGTATGCGCGGTTAGGTCGAATTTGATGACCTTACCATCGGCTTTTATGACACGAATTTGGCGAGATTCTGCATAGCGAGTAGGCCCGCCTGCATTGGCGAGAATATCCATGAAGCTAGCGTCTTGCTTTCCTTCATACGCGCCAGGGTGAGCAACTTCACCCATGACATAAACCACATTTGCACCCGCTTTGATTTCTTCTTCCTGTTTTGGAACAAAAATGGTGGCACCCGGTAGGATTTCTGGTAGTAAGCTTTGATCACCCGTATCCAGATACTTTTTTAGATTAAACATGGTTGGGTTGTTATTTGTGATCACGCGAATTTGCTCAACACTGGCATATCGTGTTACGCCGCCAGCTCTCATCACGACATCAACGAGCGTGGTGTTCGGTTTGTAAGAAAATGAGCCGGGAGCATTAACTTCACCAAAGACTTTGATGGCACGAGCGGAGTCTGCGCTGTCGCCTGAGTTCGCGAGTTTTGCTGCATCAAATTCTTGCTCAATATTCCCAACGAGTGGAGATGCTGGAACAAACAGTACGTCCAGCGATTCCAATTCCGGGAGCTGGCTATTGTCACCAGTATCAAGGAAACGTTTGTAGTCAAACTCGATGTTTTTGTCGCCGCGTTTAACGATCATTTTATCGAGCTGAGCACCAGCGCGAAGGCCGCCAGCTTCGTATACAAACATTTGAATGTTGGAACCTGAAGGTAAGGTATATTCCCCGGGTTTGACCACGTAGCCTTGGACCGACACTAATAACTGTTGTTGTTTGATAAAGACTCGAGCGTTGTTTACGTCACGATACACGGTTTTTAGCGTTTCGATAATCACGTCTTGGAGTTGTTGCTCATTATATCCAGCAACAAATACAGGGCCGACTTCTGGTAAGTTAATACGCCCACGGCGATCGACTTGAAACCCTTTATTTAAAGAAGCTTCTCCAGGTAGGTTAATCTGAATTAAATCGCCGACCTTAACAGTATTGTTTTCATCAGCTGACGAAGTAGGTACCCAAGCGACCAAGCACAAAAGAACTAAGGTGATAAATGGTTTCATCGTGTTCATAGCGCACCTCCTACAGATAGATTGCGATTTACTGAGGTATCGCTATCTGAATTAGGGCTAATAACCTCGATGCTTACGCGGCGATTGGTTAAACGCACGGCAGGTGTTTCACCCTCGTAAAGCGGCAGGCTATCTCCCACAGATTTGGTGGTTACGCGTTCTGAAGTGATGCCAAATACAGTCAGGTAACGCTTCACTTGTTCTGCACGCGCTTGAGCGAGTTTCTGGTTGTAATCTGGTGAGCCAGTGACATCGGCATGCCCAGTCACCACAAGAGTTAGGTTAGGGTGGTCACGTAAAATGTAGGCAGCTTCTGCCAAATGTCCCATATACTTTGGATTAATTTCTGCTGAATCGACAGCAAATTGATTATCAATATTGAGGAGTGCATAAATTTCAGCGACGACGTTCAAATCGCTACGCAATGCTTCAATATCATCGGGTGGCGTACAAGTGGTTTGGCTTAATACATAGTCGAGTTGCTGTTCAAGTTGGTTTAAACGTAGACGCTGAATCACCAGGTCGTTAGCAGCATCGAGTAGAAGTCCCCCTTCTAGCTCACGTGCGATTCTGTTTTGCTTCTCAAGTGCTTGCACGACTGCTGCAGGAAAGCACCAGCGTGCGCCTTCTTGAATCAACGCGTCTAGGTGTAGCTTGGTGAGTTGCCAATCAAACCTCAACCCATGCTCTGGACCTAACGGTTCATCGGGCATGACTGGGGAAAACTGATAATTTTCAATTGAGATATCTTGATAGTTTTCCGCCAAGCCACCTTTTCCGTGGTCTGGGTAGTCAAACGACGAACAACCAAACATGCCGACAACAAGACCGCTTACTACATATCGTCGTATAAGATTTACCATGCCAACCTCCGTTTAAACCGGTATTTTTAGTGTCCTTTTGAGTTAACGGGAATAGCATGGTTAATACGAAGCAAGCTCATGATTTCTAAAGGTTGGCCTGATACGTTTTCAATACTCATGCTTCTTTCACGTTCAACTAGACGCTTATATAAGTAAACAATGGCACCAATCC
>NZ_WXWT01000243.1:0-7242 GCF_009904725.1 Vibrio sp. V43_P6S15P86 | reverse complement strand
ATAACACTCCGTGGGCAGAATGTCATAGGCTCAAAGGAAAGCCCTATAAACATCAAAGCTAAAGGAACTTGGTTAAAAATTAATGGTAATAGCTACGTACTAGGTAATGTCTCTGCTTTAGGTTCTATAAAAATAACTGATAGTGAAATCGAAGGAGATATAGAAACCAATGGTGTTGGTGGAAATGGCCGTTCTGTCGAGTTTCACGGAGAGCACAACGTCCTTAATGGCAACATCATTGCTCAAAGTGACGTGTACATCGAATCTGGTATGTTCTGCGGCGATATCAAATCAAAAGGAACAAAAGTAGAAATTAATCAACTGGAATCGTCGCTTTCTAATACACCAATCGTTGTGGGCAACATTAATGCTCTATCGGGGATAAATCTTAGTAATACGACAGTTTTTGGTTCTTTGACATCTCAGGGACATACTGTAGATACAGGTTTTGGCACGACCAAAATATATGCTAATAAGCAAGCTATTTCGGCAATGCATTTTTCAATTAATAACTCCAATACTTCTATTTGTGGTAGTGTGACAGCCACCCTAGAATCAAGTTCAAATTTCAACCACTATTGTGGCATTGATGAACCCAATTGTAGTTACGCAAATCAAACACCAACAACTTGCCCTATTCCTTCTTATATCCCTGAATGTAAAATTACGCCTCCATCGGAGAACGACTTAAACCTAAGCGTCACACCATCGGACGATATGGCACTGATGTGCGGCGACGATCTTCCGCAATTTACAGCCACAACAACCAATAATGGAGAAGTTGTAAGCGCAGAAGTCAGTGCAGCCCTATCACACCCTGACTTGTTCACTTTAGAGGTGGTCAAAGGTAAGCAGATATTAAAAGCAAACCAATTTATGTCTGACGACAATGGTGAGCTCGTTGTTCGAGTAGTCCCGAACGATATTGATACCATCGCGTTAGGTACTAACTACACGCTGACTTTCACTATGGCAGAAGACACCAGCAAGCATCAAACGGTTAGCTTTATGTTTACGCCATTTATGTTTGAGGCCTACTCAAAGACGAAAAGCGCAACTTTAAATGAAATACGCGTTATTGCAGGTAAACCAGAAAACGTGCATACGCGATTGCTTGCTTGTGCCTCCACCGGCGAACCTGTAGTCGCAAGCAACTACAATGGTACTCCTAAGGTTTTTCATCCATTGGTTCAACCATTAGGAGGAAGTGAAGGAAACTTTAGCTATTCAGCGGAATTTAAAGACGGCTTGTCTGAGCATGGTCTTATCACGAACGAGTCCGGCATATTTGAAGTGACATTGTCCGATCATTTTGAATGTGAGGGATTTGAAGAGTGCCCTGAAGAAGGCAAAGTGGAAGTGAAAGGAACATTTAATGTGTACTCGCGACCATGGACACTGGCTATCTGTGACAACCAACGTGCTTTGCCTTCTGGCACCTCTGAACAAGGAGATGGGTTTATTGCCGCCGGAGAACTTTTCTCTCTAACAGTGAAGCCGATCATTTGGCAAACTGACGGCTCTGTAAGTGGTTCTGTTGAATCAGCACGTTATTGTGATGCCTCTATCACCCGTAATTTTGCGCTTGATGACGCTCTAGCAGCATCGGTTGTCTTGTCGAGTGAGCAACATACGCCATCAGAGACAGCGAACCAAACCTCGAAATTGCTAAAAAGTAGTGACTCACTTGCTCAGGCGCATAATTCAGCCAAGAATGATCAATTCGTCTTTAATGGATTATATTGGGAAGAAGTCGGGAGCTTGAGAGTAAAAGCAAACCTAGAAAGTAAATATCTAGGTATGACTGTTAATGAAGGCTATCGTTACATCGGTCGTTTTTACCCAAAATATTTTCAAGTGCAAGACCAAGAATGGCACTACCCACATGGCCAAACTTTTGCTTACATGAATCAACCTTTTGAGAAAGTCACTTACGATGTTGTCGCACTCAATGCGAATAAGGAAAACGTGAAGAACTACGTCCACTTTTCATCTAACCTTCAACAACATTTCGACTTAGGTGAGCTAAGCTCATACTCCGATCGGTTTTTGCCGCCTAAGCCTAAGAAGATAGACTGGAAACTACTGGGTAGCGCGAGTGTTGGAACGTTTGTGATCGAGAAGCCCTCGACCAATGCGACTTGTAACAATAGCCCATGTTGGAAAAAGAACACGACAGATAAACAATACCCTGATGGCCCATTTAATAAAGGGACTAACAGTGACAGCAGCAAAATAGGTATAGTCACGACTAAAGCCGTTGATGAGGTAAACTTCTTCGACGATAGCGAAGTACTCACAAAACAACCAGACATTCGATTCGGTCGTTTGAACTTTCAAGATGTAGGTGGCAACCAAGGCATGGTGATCAAAGTGCCACTTGCTGTAGAAACTTGGCAAAACGGTCGATTTACGACTAACTTCGATGACAGCTCAACAACGGCGAATGGTGAATATTACTTCAGCACGCCAATTTGGTCTCATGCGCCAGCAAACAACGCCCTGCTTTCTGGCGTTGGAACGATGAGTATTGGCAGAATGACCGATATCGTTGCAAGCCAAATTGACTCAGCGCGCGAGCAAATACAATTCCACCTAGATTTAGACTACTCAGGTAATTGCATACCTTGGCTAAAATACGATTGGGATAACACGACAAGTGAAGAGGAGA
Source organism: Vibrio sp. V43_P6S15P86 (assembly GCF_009904725.1). Classification (NCBI taxonomy): domain Bacteria; kingdom Pseudomonadati; phylum Pseudomonadota; class Gammaproteobacteria; order Vibrionales; family Vibrionaceae; genus Vibrio; species Vibrio sp. V43_P6S15P86. The sequence goes on along the minus strand of NZ_WXWT01000243.1, from coordinate 4,571 downwards.
ATCCACCTATCACAGTCACGTTTGGTATTCACCGAGGAAACGATCGCATTATTTATCGTGGTGAACCCAATATGCTTGGCCTCAATTAACGCGAAACGGCAAACAAAAAGAGCCCCTCAATTGAGGGGCTCTTTTCATCACAAACTGATGTAATTTACTTTGCGCCACGACGCGCTTTCAGGCGCTTCACCATAGCAAGACGACGCTCTGCCGACCCTTGATCTGTTGCCGACTGGTTCGGATTATTACGACGACCTTGACGATTCTTGAATGCTGGTTTTGAGTGCAGCTTTTCAATGTAAGATTCACGCTGTTTTGGTTCATAGCCTGCAAGCTCAATACGGCGAATGCGTTGCTGGATTAGATTTTCAACCTGAACCACCGTGAGCTCTTCATCTCGGTTTACAAATGAAACAGCATGACCTTGTTTACCTGCACGGCCCGTACGACCAATTCGGTGAACGTAATCTTCCGCTAGGAAAGGCATGTCATAGTTCACAACGTGAGGTAAATCTTCAATATCTAGACCTCGAGCAGCGACATCGGTAGCCACCATGACACGAGCTTTGCCAGACTTGAACTCTTCTAGCGCACGACGACGAGCGCTTTGAGCACGGTCACCATGACAAACCACCGCTTTGATACCATCAAGTTTCAGCTCTTTTACCACTTCGTTTGCGGTCTCTTTATAGTTCACAAATACCAACACTTGTTTCCAGTTTTTGCGACCAATTAGCTCTGAAAGCAGTTCCGTTTTTCGCTCTTGATCAACTGGATATAGCACGTGAGCAACTGTTTGAGCCGTAGTATTTGCACGCTCTACTTCGATACGTTTTGGTTTACGCAGAATGTCTTTCGCTAACAGATTTAGCTGGCTTGAAGTCGTTGCCGAAAACATCATGATTTGTGGGTCTGTATCCACATCCAGCATGATCTTACGAACTGCATGAATAAAGCCCATATCCAAGATACGGTCTGCTTCATCAAACACCAAAAACTCTAAGTGTGCCACCGAGACATTACCTTGTTCGATGTGCTCTTCCAATCGACCAGGTGTAGCCACAAGGATATCAACACCATTTTCCAGTGCCGCAACCTGAGAAGACATTTTACGGCCACCGAAAATCGCCGCCACCGACAGATTGGTGTACTTCGTGTAAGCTTTGATGTTGTCAGCAATTTGTTCAGCAAGCTCGCGAGTTGGAGCCAAGATAAGTGCACGAGCAGTCTTACGAGAAGCGCTACGGTTACTGTCTAACAACTGCTGAATCATAGGCAGAGAAAACGCAGCCGTTTTACCAGTACCTGTTTGTGCTGTAGCGAAAATATCATGGCCTTTGCGAGCCATTGGAATCGCCTTCTGTTGAATTGGCGTTAACTTTTCATAACCGCATTCTGCCAGTGCTTTAACCACTTCTGGCGCAAAACCTTGAGATGAAAATGACATTGAGCGTATTCCTTAAACAAACCACTAAAAATAGCTTTAAAAATTTAGCCGTGCACTATACCCGAATTTGAGTGATTTATCTCACTTTTCTCATTGAAACGCTACAAAAGCAAAAACGGCGAACGCAGACAGTTTGCTGGCTCACCGTTTCCGTTTAACATTTGTTCGATTTAACGCTTGATGCCAGACAACTGAAGGAGAATTTGCTCAAGTTCATCCCATGGCAACAGCTGAGAATCTATCACTTCTAATCGTGATTCAAACCCTTCTAAGCTGATTTCATTCACCGACACGACTCGGTTGGCAACATTAAACGCGTAACACCCCTGATCCGTATTGACCACCGCTTTAACACGTTCCGCCGTTAAGTCCGAAAGCATTGAGAAAAGTTTATCAAAATCAAACGTGTACTCTGCCCCAAACAACCACCCGCAACTAAAATACCCTTGCCCTTTGTTCTCTTTGCGCACAAAGGCTTCACCTGGCGGCAACTGGAATTGAGGCTCTTGGTGAGCATGGTCATGATGATGTGACTCGATATGGGAAGAAGCGCTGCCGTAAACCCGCTCGATATCCAAGACTTCTATCGGCAACTCACCGTCATGAATAAGCTTACTGAATACTTTTGAAGGGGATTGGTCCGTCACCCAGTCATTAAACACATCAAGGTCGTGGCTGGAACATAGGTCAACCTTACTACCAATAACCACATCTGCACTGTCTAACTGGTCCACGAAGTTTTGGTTAGAAAGATACTTTTCATCACTTAAGTTACGCGGATCAACCAAGGCAATCGTCGCTTTAAGATCAACGTAAGGTTCATACTGCTGTGAGGTAAGCGTCGCGATAACCTGTTTTGGATGACCAAGGCCTGTTGGCTCAATCAATAAACGGTCCGGTTTTTGACGCAATAATGCGGTGATACCTACCGACATCGGCACACCCGCAGTGCAGCACATACAACCACCTGGCACTTCTTTAATCAGCGCGCCTTGGTCGGTCATCAATGCACCGTCGATGCCAATCTCACCAAATTCATTGACCAAAACCGCCCAGTTTTCTTTTTCCGGTTTGTTCTTCAGTAGATTTAAAATCGTGGTCGTTTTACCGACACCCAAAAATCCGGTCAGTATGTTGGTTGGTACTCGATTTGACATGCTTATCTCCGACACGTTAGTGCATTAATGCTCCAGCAAAGTATACGGAGAATGTGACTCGCTTCAACGCTTTTTATCGCACTCATCAAGCTCATTGCGTGATGCGTTGGCACACATTTTTCGAGCTTGTTTGGGTTGACTTATCAACTCTGAACGCTTCATATCGGACAAGTACCTACCGGTATAAATAACGCAAGTAAAAAACGCGATAATAGCGACTACGATGGGAAGAACTCCGAGCGTGTTTTCGAATTTAAGCGCAGCAATAGCCAATGCGAAAACAACGACAGAGATAAGTGCGATTGACTTACTTTTGTTGCTTTTCATAATAACTCGCCTTTCGTAAAGTTAGCCCCCTAACACCTCCTGTACTAGAGGAATGTCAGTTTGAACAACATCCAACCTGACTATTCAATGCTACTCCTTTCGCTACTTGTGAAATTTGACAAAGCTAACATTTACTACAACATCAAACGACGAGCTTATTATTATCTTTCAGATACTTACTGGATTTTAAAACACTTACTAGCAAATCGTTCCACCGCTTACCAGGATATCGCTATCATTGGCAATACAAACTTGCGCCACCAGCTTTAGCCCTTCGACTATAATGTCCAAAGACATAGAAGGCTGACTGCCATCTGCTGCTTGTTCTGGCAATAATGGAATATGAACAAACCCGTGACGAATCGGATTGTCTTTCAAGTAATGTTGGATCCCATAAAAGAGATGGTTACATACAAATGTTCCAGCACTGTTGGAAATCTGGCTAGGTATACCCTGCGTTTGCAATGTTTGCACAACACGCTTTATCGGTAGTGTCGAGAAGTAAGCATCAGGACCATCAGCCACCACGGGTTCATCAATCGGTTGATAACCAACGTTATCTGGAATACGAAAATCATCGACATTAATTGCGACACGCTCTGGGGTTATCGCGCTACGCCCGGCCGCTTGCCCTACAGTAATCACACAGTCTGGCTGGTGCGCTTCTATTGCTTCAATAACGACTTTCACCGAGTCATATCGAACTACGGGGACTGGGCAAGTAACTATCACACCGCCTTTTATGGCCACAGCCTCTAATTGCTTGACCGCTTCTAAGGCGGGGTTAATGGCGTCACCACCAAAAGGTTCAAAACCGGTAATCAGGACTTTCTTCATAACAGCCTTTAGGAAAAGAGTTTTACAAATTATTGCACTCCCCTTCACCCCATCCAATAGCAAAAGTATTGATGAGATAAACCAGACAACATTATGTGACTCATGTCTAACCAGAGAGTGTTTTCTGCCTCATTTAATCTAGGCAAGTTCCGGACTATCGAGACTAACTTATTGATGATTAGTGGCAGGGCAAGGTTCTCTCATTACATGACGCACGTAGAAGCTTGGTTTCCACGCTTAACTTAGGTAGAGTACGCGACCGCAATGCAATTCGAAGAGATTGAATACAATGAATATTGATAACCATGTAATCGAAACGATTGAAGAGTTAGAGGCATTTCTGCATTTAGTAGAAAGCGGCGCTCTGGGTCTTGAAGGTGTCACTGGCGTTGCGCTAGCCACCTCTAATACCGATGGCCGTCCATTTGTTGCCGTATTAGGAGAAAAACACCAATTGCTCCTTGGCCGCTGGGTTTCGCAGCACGTATATGACAATGGTAAAGACATCGTTCGTAACGGCCCAAACAGAAAACACTAAGCGCTCAGCACCATCTATAACACCATGCCGTCTTATATACCAAGCGTATGCTTTGAAAGCAATGCGCTTGGTGTACTTAAAAAATAAAAAAAGAAAAGGCTAGCCTTTATTAATTTTGTCGGTATACTGCACATCAGCTCTTACGGAAAGAGCTATTAATGTAATTAAAGATCAAAGTTTCTCTCAGTTCCACATCGAATTCCTCGTTTACGTTCCTGCGACAAAATAGTTATCTCTAAAATCATATAGTAGCACTTGATATTAG
>NZ_WXWT01000213.1:0-7349 GCF_009904725.1 Vibrio sp. V43_P6S15P86 | reverse complement strand
CATGAAAAGCATTAACGACCAGCCCTGAAAGAGTACCCACGATTATGCCTAATCCAACCACGCCTAATCCAACACTTGGTTTGGCGGCAAGAAGTAAAAAGGCAGCGTCACCCATTGTTGAAGTAAGTACCGCGACAATCGCACCAAATCCCACTCGGCCACTAATAAATTGCGTTGTCACAACAATAGCGCCACCACAGCCAGGCAAAGCACCCAATAAAGAAGCAAAGAAAACCTGATGATTACGCGAGCGATGGTAGAGCTCGGTAATTCGATTGGTTTTCGACATAAAGTTTGAAAGATAATGATAAATTGCCAAGGTGGCGGCAACATAGCATGACACCGCCCAGAATGAGTCGGATAGCGTCTGTACGGCAACGTCACGTGTATTTTCATTGCCTAGCAAAATGAGCATGACGATAGGGATCAGCAATCGCTTATAAGCTAAACGAAACTGAGTAGGCTGAAACAACTGTTGTGCAGAGTGTAAAAATTGGGTCGCGTTCATCGTTCACTCAAATGCAAATAGGAATAATTATCATTATATGTAAATGAGATTTATTCGCAATAGCATTGTGAACTTTTCTTCGTGTCAAACTCTCTGAAATCAGGTAAAGTATCGGCCTTTGTGAGCAAACACGCCCTAATTAACTGTATTAGGCGGCGTATAAAATTGACTTGAATAGGAAGAAACATGATTCTAGTTGTAGGTCATAAGAACCCAGACAGTGACAGTATTTGTAGTGCACTCGTTGCAACTGAACTTCTAAAAGCGCGTGGCGTTGAAGCTATGCCAATTCGCCAAGGCGAAATCAACCGTGAAACTCAGCACATCCTAGAAGTTGCTGGCGCTGAAGTTCCTGAGCTTCGCACATCAGTTGCGGGTGAGACCGTTTGGCTAGTAGATTACTCAGATCTAGCACAAGCACCAGACGATATCGCAGAAGCTGAAATTGCGGGTATTGTTGACCACCACCGCCTAGGTGACGTGATGACAGTAAACCCAATGGAAGCATGGATCTGGCCTGTTGGTTGTACCAACACTGTTCTATTCAACATGTTCAAGATTGAAGGTCACGCGATTACTCCACAAATCGCTAAGCTAATGATGTCAGCAATTCTATCTGACACAGTAGGCTTCGCTTCTCCAACTTGTACACAAAAAGACAAAGATGCCGTTGCTGAGCTAGCGGTAATCGCAGACGTACAAGATGTTGACGCATTCACTAAAGATCTTCTAATTGCTAAGACAAACATCGAAGGTCTATCTGCGGCTGAGCTTGTTGAGAAAGACCTTAAAGGTTACCCATTCAACGGTCGTGACGTAGTAGTAGGTCAGGTTGAGCTTGCAACACTAGAGCAAGTTGACGGTATGATCGAAGCACTAGAAGCGGATCTAGAAGCGCGTTGCGAAAAAGATAATCTTGCATTTGCTGCTGTAATGCTAACAGACATCACGACTGCTCAAACTCGTCTTCTATACAAAGGTGAGTGGGCTGAGAAGCTTGTTAAGCACGAAAAAGACGGCATGTTAATGATGGAAAACACGCTAAGCCGTAAGAAGCAAGGTTGGCCTTGGCTTCAAACTGAGCTAGCGTAATTTCATTATTACCAGCATATACTGTAAATGCCCGCTTAGCTGCGGGCATTTTTCTATGGGAAACAGGAGACGAATATGTCTGAGCAACTCACCCAAGAGCAGATGGATACCATCAATCGTTACAACGAAGAGCAACGTTTAAAGTACTGCGTAAAAGAGATTGTGGCGAATCGTAAAGTTTGGATTTTGAAAGATGAACATGGCTGTGTCATGTTAAATACAGAAGATGATGATTGTGTACCAGTATGGCCAAACGAAGAGTTTGCTTTGCAATGGGCGAATGGTGATTGGGAAGATTGCGAGCCAGAAGCGATCTCTCTAAACAAGTGGCACAGTCGTTGGACCTCTGGTCTAGAGGATGACGAGCTATCGATTGTTGTATTCCCAAATCAAAATGAAGAAGGGGTCGTATTGTTTCCTGACGAGTTTGATTTTGAACTGAGCAAACAAGCGAGCCGCCGCTAATTTTTCGATTCGTGTCCATTTAATAAAGAAGCCTGCTTTAACGCAGGCTTCTTTACATTTGAACGATGACATCTTTGATAGGCTATTTTGTTTGGTGGCTTGGCGCCTTATAGAAGTGGCTTTCGACTAGGCGTTGAGTAATCGGATGTTCTGGGCTAGTGAGTACCTTGTTAGTTTCGCCAAACTCGACCACTTCACCTTCATGCATCACCATCACTTTGTCAGTAATGTGCTTAACAATGCCAATGTGTTGAGATACATACACAAACGACAATCCCATCTCTTCTTGTAACTCGAGGAATAAGTTAATGATCTGTGATCGCATTGCCATATCCAAACCGTTTAACGCCTCGTCAGCGACAATGATGGAAGGTTGAAGAATAAGCGCACGAGCTAAACACACACGCTGTTTTTGGCCTGCCGCTAGCATTTGTGGATAAAAATAGGCGTGTTCAGGCAACAATCCGACGCGGAGTAGGGTGTTCTTCACACGCTGCATGCGTGCATCTGGCGGCATGTTGGTATTTCGCTTTAACGGACCTTCCAAAATACGGCCAATCTGGATACGCGGGTTGAGCGATGTGTTTGGATCTTGGAAAATCATGCGAATGAGCTTGCAGCGTGTCGCGTAATCTTTGTGCTCCAACCGTTCGCCATTCACACGGATCTCTCCAGAGCTTGGCTCTACAACGCCTGCAAGCATGCGGGCAAGAGTGGATTTTCCTGACCCGTTTTGGCCAATAAAACCGATAGTTTGCCCCGGCTCTAACGTAAAGCTCACCGGTTTGACAGCCTCATTAACCTGACGTTTGAATAGTCGGGAGCGCGTAACAAACTGCTTCGATAAATTATCGACTTCAAGTAACGCACTCATGACTTTTTCTCCGTGTTCAATGGAAAGTGGCAGTTAAATTTATGATTCTTAATTCGTCTGGTGTGTGGAATTTCAACACATTGTTTCTGCGCATACGGACAACGTGGACCGAGTCGACAACCGATTGGCAGATGCTGCAATGGCGGAATCGAGCCCGGTAGGGATTGGAGTTTTTGCTTGTGTGGTACCCAATCATTAAAGTCTGGCATCGCTTTAAGCAAGGCATCTGTATACGGGTGCTTGGGTGCTGCAATGATTTTACTGGTATCGGCAGACTCTACCGACTGACCACAATACATTACCGTAATGCGGCCCGCCCATTGTGTGATGGTCGCTAAGTCGTGACCGATAAGCAGAATGGTCGTGTTATTGAGCTGGTTCATACGGCTCAATAAACGTAATATTTGCGACTGGGTAATCGGGTCCAAGTCGTTCGTTGGTTCATCTGCGATTAGCAACTTTGGTTTGGTCGCTATCGCCATGGCAATCATGACTTTTTGGCACTCACCATCGGTCAGTTCATAAGGGTAGCTACCCATTAAACGCTTGTGATCTTTAATGCCTACTTTATGCAGAAGCGCGATGGCCTGTTTTTTACGCCATTTAAATCGCTCCCACCATTTCCCTTCAAATGCGCGAGATGGGATGGACTCGATCAATTGACGTCCTACTTCTTCTGAAGGGTCAAGACAAGTTGAAGGCTCTTGGAAAATCATCGCAATATCACGGGCAATGACGCGTCGACGCTCTTTTGGCGTAAGCTGAAGCAAGTCAATATTGCCAAGGCGCATACGGTCCGCGGTAATGCGCCAGTTATCTTTACTTACCCCGACAATCGCTTTTGCAACTAAGCTTTTCCCTGAACCAGACTCACCTACAAGACCACGAATCTCACCTTCATTCAAAGTTAGGCTCATTCGGTCCACGGCTTTGACCAACCCTTGAGGGGTTTCAATCTCAATAGTCAAATGTCGAATATCTAACAACGGCATTATTCGATCCCCGCATTAAGCGCTTGACGTACACCTTCACCTACTAAGTTTAGGGTAATAACGGTAAACATGATGGTTAGGCCGGGTAGGGTTACGGTCCAAGGTGCAATATAAATCAACTCGACAGAGTCACCTAATATCGCTCCCCACTCAGTACTTGGTGCTTGTGCGCCTAAGCCAAGAAAACCCAGCGCAGTAATATCTAAAATCGCAGCAGAGAGCGCGAGCGTGATTTCAGCAGCAATAACCGTCAATATGTTGGGAAGAATTGAGCTCCACAACAAGTAGAAATCGTTCGCGCCATCAAGACGTGCTGCCATGATGTAGTCTTTTTCAACTTCGGTGTGGACTGCGATATAAACAGAGCGAATAAAACGCGGAATCAAAGCCAAGCAGATTGCGAGTAAAATATTGAACCCACCAAAGCCGAGAAATGCCACAAAAATGATTGCTAATAAGAGCGACGGGATCGACATGACGGTATCGAGCAAGTGGTTGAGAGTACTCGACAGTAAGCCTTTCGTCATACCTGCCAATACGCCAATTAAACAGCCTACAACGGCAGCAATTGCGGTGATGGCGACAGCAGCGCCAAATGTCAGCTGAGAGCCCATGATCAAGCGTGACAAAATGTCTCGGCCTAAGTCATCGGTTCCCAAAAAGTAATCAACCGTTCCAGCTGGGGCCCATGATGGCGGCACAAGCAATTCGCCTGACTGTGCTTGGGCATCAAACGGCGCAAGCAGTGGCGCAAAAATGGTAATTAGGACGATAAATACCAAGCACCATAGGCCAAACATGGCTAGCCCGTTGGCGCGGTAACTTCGCCAAAATCGCTCAAACTGAGTAGGAATGCGTTCTTCCTGATAAACGTTATTTGTTAGCATACCATTCCTTTCGAACTAGAGGGTTAATCATCGCGCCAATCAAATCAGAGAGAATATTAGCGGTGAGAACCAAAGTCGCAAGTACCATCACGCCAGCTTGGATTGATGCATAATCTTGGTTTGCCAATGCATCTAACAACCAACGACCAATACCTGGCCAGTTAAAAATAGATTCAGTGATGATAGCCAAGGTAATCATACTGGAAAGCTGAACACCGACTTTGGGGATGATAGGCGGTATCGCATTACGCAAGACATGTTGAGTTACGATCTCGCGGTTAGAGAGACCTTTGATTCTCGCTGCACGAATGTAGTTTTGGCTCATCACTTCCGCCACCGAAGAACGCATTAGTCCGACAACCTGCGTGGTTGGAGCCAAAGCAAGCACCAAACATGGCAGCACCATATGCTCAATGACGCTTTGCAGTGCGTGAGCGCGGTATTCACCTTTCGCCATGAATGCGTCGATAATGGCAAATCCGGTTACATGATCAATTTCGTAAAGCAGGTCATATCGTCCTGCCACGGGAAAGAGTTGGTACTCTAATGAAAAAACCATGATAAGTAACAAAGCCACCCAAAAAATTGGGGCGGAATAACCAGACATCGACATGAATGAAATGCTGGTGTCGAGCCATTTACCTTGCTTCATCCCAGCCACGGTTCCAAGCGGAATGCCGATCAAAAGGGACACCAAAAAGGCAAAAAAGCACAGTTCCAAAGTGGCAGGGAATACGACGGCGAGCTCGTCATAAATCGCGTTGCCGTTTTTACTTATGCCAAAATCAAGCTGAGAAAGGTTGATTAAGTAAGTTTGCCAACCAGACCAAAAATCAACGTTTGCCCAGTGCGAGAGAGGGTCAAGGCGCAGCAGAGAAAAGCCCACTAATGTGAGGATCATCAAAGTGATGAAAAATAGGTTAAAGCGTCGAACGGTATACCAAAACATCAGTGAATTCTCTCAACTCTATCAAACGGTTGGGCATTGAAAGGGCTTGATTTGAAGCCTGTCAGTGATTTGTCGTGAACACGGAATTGCACACCATGTGCCAGAGGAATTACCGGGAATTCTTGATTTAAGATGTTCTGCGCTTGGCGATATAGGTTCAGACGGTAACGCGGTTCTTGAGTTTCTAACGCCAAATCGAGCAAGAAATCGAAGTCATCGTTACACCACATGGACACGTTAAGGCCAACGCGGTCAGACTCGCAAGATAATAAAGGGCGGAAAAAGTTGTCAGGATCCCCGGTATCACCAATCCAACCTGTTAAAAGTAAATCGATATCGTTGATGTTCTCCAAATCCACACGTTCAAACCTATCATCGGTAAGTAGCGTTAATTTAACCCCAATATCGGCAAAATTCGCTTGGATTAACTCCGCAGTCTTACGAGGGCTTGGGTTAAAAGCACGTGGTTCAAGTGGTACCCACATGGTCAATTCTAGGCCGTCTTCGTAGCCTGCATCTCGAAGTAGTGCCAATGCATAATTCCGGTCATAACGAATTTTTACGCTGTCCTTTTGATAGGCCCATGAATTAGGCGGTAGCAATGTATAAGCTTGCGAGCCAGTTCCGTAGTAAACCGAATCTAAAATGTTCTGACGGTTAATCGCTAAGTTAAGTGCTTGGCGGACGCGAGCATCACTCAGTGCCGTCGTTTCAGTGTTGATCGCAATAAAGGATACGTTGTTGGCTGGCGTAGCAGTTAGCTCAAGATTGTCATTTTCTTGAATAACGGGTATTTGGCTCGAAATAGGCGAAGAGAGCACATCGCACTCGTTTCTTAAAAGTTTCGCCAAGGTACCAGTGCCTCGATGAGAGATATCGAACACCACTTGTTCCATTTTCGCGGGTGACTTCCAGTAGTTAGAGTGACGCTCTAATCGAATCAAGTCGTTCACTTGGTACTCTTTTAGTTGATATGGGCCGGTACCGATAGGAAGTTGGTCGATTTCTTCTTTATGATCTTTTGCTGCCAGTTGCTGTCCGTACTCCGCAGACAATATGACAGCATGGCTGGTGGCAATATTTGCCAAGAAGGAAAAATTTGGCTGAGATAAGGTAAACCTTACCGTATGCTCGTCAATCGCAGTCACGTCTTGCAGCAGGTTTTGAAAATCTAACCCTGCAAACCATGGATAAAAACCACCACCTACTCGGTGAAAAGGATGGTCTACATCAATGATTCGCTTGAAGCTAAATACCACATCCTTTGCATTCAATGGTCGAGTGGGAGTGAACCAGGACGTGGTTTGGAATTGAACATTACGTTTAAGCTTAAACGTGTATTCCGTTCCTGACTCATTCACAGACCAACTCTCAGCGATATTTGCTACTGGCTGATGTGATTTGGGATCGAGCGTGAGCAGCGTATCGTACAACTGCGGGCTCAGCGCTTCCGCGGTAATACCGCTATCAATAAGCTGAGGGTTAAACGTGGTTGGCTTACCTTGTCCGCAAAACACAAAGCCAGCTTTGCGAATGTCATTGTGGTCAATTTCATCACCACAAGCGGTCAGTAGGCTAATCC
>NZ_WXWT01000105.1:0-7362 GCF_009904725.1 Vibrio sp. V43_P6S15P86 | reverse complement strand
TGAATTAACACATATGCAACCTAACATATATTAAATATTTTAGTTCTTTGTAACAGTCGCTGACTTGAGAAAAAATGCGTTGATTTTTCATTTATATCAACCTATTACACTTCTTCTCGCACCATGCCATTGATGACAATATTGTTATAACTCACCATGCCAATGACCTCCCCATCTTCAATGACCGGAGCTCGGCTAATGCCAAATCGTTCAAATAGGCGCGCACAATATTTCACATTCATATCAGGGTCGACACACAAAGCGGGCTTGGTCATGATCTCATAAATATTCGTGCGCTGTGGAGAGCGATTATTCGCCAACACCTTTTTGGCGATATCATTCATCAAGACGATGCCATATTCATCGTTGTCATCTCGCTTTTTCACCACCAGCGCTTTGACTTGGTATTTTTTAGCCAACGTTATGCCTTCATAAACTGTCATTAGCCCATCAACCATGACATAAGTAGCCGCCATTACATCTCGAACTCTAATTATCGTTTGACTGCTCATAACTCATCCTCGACCACTTTGGTCAACGTCTCTACTTGATGCGCGACACCGACTGCATCCTCAATATCGATCTGAATAGCAATGCCCTGCCCCGACTCTCGGTCGAACTCACCAACTTCATTGATGGTTTCTAATATGTGTCGAGAAAGGTGCTCCTCAACGACAAACAGCAGCACATCTTTTTGTACTTCCAGCGTTAAGCCAAAAAACGTTCGCTTTTGATTTAAGCCTTGTCCACGAGCGTTATTAATCACCGTCGCACCAGTCGCGCCAGCTTCGCGAGCAGCGTCCAGTACCTTGTCTGTTTTGCTGTCTTCAACAAACGCAAGTATCAATTTAAAGCGCATTTTCTTCGTCCTCCGAGATATCTTTATTCAGCCATTGGGTTATTTGCGCATAGCCCATCACAGAGATCATAGGAAACAGACTGGCAAAAGCGATCAAGCCAAAGCCATCAATCATTGGGTTTCTTCCTGGGACGGTAGAAGCAAGCCCCAGCCCTAATGCGGTTACAAGCGGAACAGTGACAGTAGAAGTCGTGACGCCTCCAGAATCGTAGGCGAGTGGAACAATAAGCTTTGGCGCATAAAACGTTTGAATCACAACCACGATGTAACCCGCAATGATGTAATAGTGAATAGGGTCACCAACAACAATCCGATAGCTCCCTAGCGCGATGCCAATGGCCACCCCAAATGCAACAGCCACGCGTAAGCCGTTAATACTGATACTGCCACCAGAAACTTGGTTTGCTTTTATCGCTACCGCGATTAGAGAAGGCTCAGCAATCGTGGTACTAAAACCGATAAAAAAGGCGAAGGTATACACCCAATAGTAGTCGACCCACACTAAGGCTTTTCCCACAGAGACTTTAAACTCTTGTAAAAATTCCGGCGCTGTCAGTTGCACGGCCATGGTCTCTCCGAGCGGAAACAGAGCCATTTCTAATCCGAGCAAAAAAAGAGCGAGCCCAAGAATCACATAAACAAACCCAAGCAAAACCCTCTTAAGGTTGTTAACTGGACGCCTTAACACCGCTAACTGAAAACCAAAAATAATGCTGGCGATGGGAATGACATCTCGAACGGTCGATAATAAAGTGTCTAGGAAATGTTCAATTGAAATCATGTTACGACCATTCCGTAAACCATCACAAACATCATCGGTAGCAGCGAGGCAAAAGCGATCAAACCAAAACCATCCACCATGGGGTTGCGCCCTTTAATCGCCGATGCTAAACCAACCCCTAGTGCAGTGACCAAAGGCACGGTGATAGTCGACGTCGTCACACCTCCAGAATCATAAGCAACGCCAATAATGGCTTCAGGTGCAAACCACGTCAGGACTACAACGCCGACGTAGCCGCCGATGATCATGTAATGAATTGGCCACCCTTTTAAGATGCGCAGAACGCCAATAACGATGGCGATCCCCACAGAAAGAGCCACCGTTACTCGTAGCCCTTGTCCATAATTCTGCATGGATTGCTCTGAGTTTGTGATCATCCCTCCTTCTGCCGCAACTTCTGATGCTTCTTCTGCTACGGCCGTTAATGCAGGCTCGGCGATCGTGGTGCCAAAGCCTAGACAAAACGCAAAAACTAACAACCAGAATACGCTGCCTTTTTTTGCAAAGGCTTGAGCCATACTCTCTCCGATAGGAAAAAGACCAAGCTCTAGACCAAAAATAAAAAACGTTAACCCTAAAACCACAAGCAATAAGCCAAAAAGAATGGAGATGAGATTAGGAAGTGGCTCTTGCAAAACAACTAATTGAAAAAAAGTGATAACAACAACGATGGGTAGCAGATCGCGAGCACTATTAAGGAGCGCTCGAAAAAGAGCAACAAATGCTTCCATACCTATCCTCCTTGATGGTGCAAACTGATTACGCTTGTTCCGGTAGCGATGTTTCTAGTCTGGCATAGATTTAGTTCTCCTACCGTGAACGAATTAGCGCCATGCATAACATTTAGTTACATTTTTTCAATATGTGAAGTCAGTAGCCTCGCTACAGGCTTGCCACTATCCTAGAAATAATAGTGTTGAGATGATCAAGCTCAGCACAAAACGACTATAATGTTCTAATACGTGTACATTCAAAGAGATAACATGAAGATATTACTCACAGGTGGCACTGGGTTTATTGGTTCGGAGTTGCTCAAGCTGCTATCCACTCACCAAGTTATGCTACTTACACGCTCTCCTGAGCAAGCAAAACAACGCCTCCAACACGCTGATTTGGGTAATATCGAATACCTTGACTCGCTTGAGTCATTCGCCGATCTCAATCACATTGATGCCATAATTAATCTTGCGGGTGAGCCTATCGCAGATAAAAGATGGACCAGCGAGCAGAAAGAAAAAATCTGCAAAAGTCGCTGGAAAATTACCGAACAAATCGTTGAACTGATCCACGCCAGCACAGAGCCTCCCGCAGTTTTTATTAGTGGCTCGGCCGTTGGTTACTATGGCGATCAACAAGACCACCCGTTTGATGAGTGCCTGCGTGTTAACAATGAAGACTTTCCTCACGAGGTTTGTGCAAAATGGGAACAAATAGCCAAACGCGCAGAGTCTGAACAAACACGTGTTTGTCTATTGCGAACTGGCGTAGTACTCGGGCTTAATGGCGGTGCGTTGGCGAAAATGCTCTTACCTTACAAACTTGGTGTAGGCGGCCCGCTCGGGAACGGTAACCAGTACATGCCTTGGATTCACATTCTGGATATGGTCCGCGCCATCATGTACTTGCTTGAAACACCACATGCCCACGGTGCGTTCAATATGTGCGCACCTCACCCTGTGACTAACCGTATCTTTAGCGGCACGTTGGCAAAAACGCTCAAACGACCACATATCTTGTTCACGCCTAAATGGGCAATGGAGCTCCTAATGGGTGAATCTTCCTGTTTATTGTTCGATAGCATGAGAGCCAAACCCAAAAAGCTCACCGAACTTAGCTTCAAATTTAGCTACTCCAGAATAGAGCCAGCACTCAAGCACTTGCTTCATGACCGGAGCTGATGAATGATGACCTCATTCAATGTTGCTTGAGGCTTAATTTATGAAAAAGTCGATTCTTATTACGGGTTGCTCAACCGGTATCGGTTACGTGTGCGCTCACGCCCTGCAAAACGAGGGATTTCATGTCATTGCATCTTGTAGGAAAGAGCAAGATGTCCAACGTCTAATTAATGAAGGGCTAACCTGCATCAAGCTAGACCTAAACAGCCCTGAAAGTATTTCTTCGGGCGTGAAGCAAGCATTAGAGCTAGCAGAGGGTAAGCTTTATGCCGTGTTCAATAATGGTGCCTATGGCCAGCCCGGTGCATTGGAAGACTTGCCCACCGAGGCTCTTCAAGCTCAATTTCAGACCAACTTTTTTGGTTGGCACCAGTTAGTCAGAGAAGTGCTTCCTCACATGCGCATACAAGGCGAAGGACGCATAATACAAAACAGTTCTGTTCTTGGCTTTGCTGCAATGAAATACCGCGGCGCCTACAATGCGTCAAAATTTGCCCTAGAAGGCTGGACTGACACACTACGGCTAGAGCTTGCGGATACGAATATCAAAGTGGCATTGATAGAACCTGGGCCTATCGAAACTCAATTTAGAAACAATGCATTAAAAGCCTTCGAGAAGTGGATTGATATTGAATCCAGCCCTCACCGCCTCGCCTATGAAGGACAAAGAGAGCGACTCAACAAAGACAAATCTAATAATCGATTTGTTTTACCTGCTGAGTCCTGCGTCGCACCTGTTCTTCATGCATTAACTAGCGCTTCACCTAAAATTCGCTATCGAATTACTACACCGACTAAATTATTCGCAGTCTTGAAAAGACTATTACCAACCCGTGCACTTGATAAAATTTTGCGACAGGCCGCATAAAAAAGTTTTGTCGAAATGTAATTTCACCGTAACAATGTGATGTCATTATGAACATGTAGGTTAAAAAAACCTCAACTAAACGAATCAATTTCTACGCAATTCAGCGGGGATTCTTTCGCCCAAAGTGATTGAGTTGCTTAGATTTGGTATCGCCACCCATTACGTTTTGTAGCAATGTTTTTACTACTGCGAGGCAATAATGACATTAAATCAGCTTAACTGGCTTAGTGTGGGTGTAGTGTTGACCATGTTCATCCTATTTTGATACCGCACTAACAAATAGCATTAGAACTGCGCTGCTTCGGCAGCGTTTTCTTTTTGCCTTACACCTATTCAGCAGTAACACTATTCTCTTACCGCATCCTTTCACAAAATAGAATGATTCATTATTGATGATGATTAGCAACCATCGCTTGAATTTCCCTTAAATCAACTCCATATCTATTATCAACGACAAGACACAAAGCAAGGATACTCTGATGCAATCCCCATTTATCGTTGAGATAACAGAACAGAACTTTCGCGAAACTCTTGAAGGATCAATGAACACGCCCGTTCTGATCCACTTTTGGGCCAATGCTCAACCAGAAAGCGCACAGATACTCCCTGAGTTGCAATCTCTTGCTCAACAGTACAACGGTGCATTTACGCTTGCTTTATTAAATTGTGAAGATCAGCCGGCTCTAGCATCTCAATTTGGTGTGCAAGTATTGCCAACTATCGCACTGTTTATAAATGGTCAAGCCGTCGATGGATTGGGAGGCCCTCAGCCAATTGATGCCATTGCAACCATGCTACAAAAGCATTTGCCAAGCCCAGATGAACAGCTATTAAAGCAAGTCAGTGAACTTCTTCAGCAAGGTGAACATGCTCAGGCTTTAAGCATCATCCACACTTTGCCGCCAGAACTGCAAGAGCGTGGCGATGTGAAACTCGCGATGGCTGATTGTTTATTAGAAACCAAACAATTTGATGTCGCTCAAGAGCTACTGAACGCTATCCCTCTTGAGTATCAAGATAACTACTACAAGAGTCTAATAGCCAAGCTCGAGCTGCATTTGCAGGCTGCAGATAGCCCTGAGTTACAACGACTAGAACAAGCATACGCAGCAGACATGGCAAACTTCGAACTTGCTTGTGAATTGGCGGTACAGTACAACCAAGTGGGTCGTGATGAAGAAGCGCTGGAACTGCTGTGGAATATTCTTAAAAAAGACTTGGGCGCCCAAGACGGTGAAGTGAAGAAGACTTTTATGGATATTCTCAGCGCGCTAGGTCAAGGCAACGCATTAGCAAGCAAATATCGCCGTCAGCTGTATTCGATTCTGTACTAACTCGCTGAAAAGTGAAACTTCAACTAAAGGCCGGATATTCCGGCCTTTGTTATATAAATAACCAATAACCTCTTAAGGTTCTCAGAACTTCAATTGTCTATTGTCTATAAATAGGTAAAAATGAATCGGACATTATGCACTTAAGGGAATAACTCATGCCAATTGATTCACTGATTACCATCGGTATTTTCGTCGTTCTTGCTGTAGTTATCTTATCTTCAGCCATTAAGACGGTGCCACAAGGAAATAACTGGACAGTCGAACGCTTCGGACGCTACACCCATACGCTAAAACCCGGCTTAAACTTGATCATCCCATTTGTTGATAAGATAGGGCAAAAAGTCAACATGATGGAGCGCGTTCTTGATATTCCAGCGCAAGAAGTTATTTCAAAAGACAACGCTAACGTAGTTATTGATGCCGTCGGATTTGTTCAAGTCATCGATGCTGCCAAAGCGGCTTATGAAGTCAACGATTTGGAACATGCCATTAGAAATTTAACTCTCACCAATATCCGCACCGTTTTAGGCTCAATGGAGCTGGACGAAATGCTGAGTCAGCGTGACATGATCAACTCCAAGCTGCTGGCAATTGTTGACCAAGCCACCAACCCATGGGGTGTAAAAGTCACACGAATTGAAATAAAAGATGTCCAGCCACCATCCGATCTAACGGCGGCGATGAATGCTCAAATGAAAGCCGAGCGAAATAAACGAGCGGAGATTCTCGAAGCAGAAGGGGTACGCCAAGCTGAAATTTTAAAGGCTGAAGGTCATAAGCAATCGGAGATATTAAAAGCTGAGGGCGAAAAGCAGTCTGCTATTCTCCATGCTGAAGCTCGTGAACGCGCCGCGCAAGCAGAAGCAAAAGCGACTTATATGGTTTCTGAAGCGATTGCCAAAGGCGATATGCAAGCCGTCAATTACTTCATTGCTCAGGGCTATACCGAAGCGATCAAAAGCATTGGTCAAGCCGAAAACGGCAAAATCATTATGCTTCCATTAGAAGCGACCGGACTAATGGGCTCGGTTGCAGGGATAGCAGAGATGTTTAAACAACAAGATAAAGAATAACTTATGGACTTTTTCAGTTTGCTGGAAGGTATCTCTTTCTGGCATTGGCTAGCCTTCGGTTTTGCACTTCTAGCGGTAGAGCTACTTGGGACTGCGGGATATTTTCTCTGGCTCGGAGTTTCTGCACTTATCGTTGGGGCACTAATGACCGTCTTGTCAATGAGCTGGCAACTACAATGGCTTTGCTTTGCAAGTTTCAGCTTAATCACCACTTGGTTATGGTGGCGACGACAATGGTCTCAAGACAAGAAAGAAGACCAAGAAAGAGATCTGAACCAAAAGTATAAGCAGTTAATCGGACGCACACTTACCATTGAAGAGGACTTTTCTGTTGGACTCAATCGTATCAAGGTTGCCGATACCACGTGGTCGGCACAGTCGGATCAAGCACTTCCAGCAGGAACGCGCGTTAAAATAAAAGATATCGATGGTATTATTTTAATCATTGAGCCTGATTCTAAGTAATTTATGCCAAAGTAATGGGGCAAACTATGCTCCATTACTTTAATCTAAACAACCGCTTTCATTTCATTGATTTAATTAAAATCG
>NZ_WXWT01000461.1:0-7435 GCF_009904725.1 Vibrio sp. V43_P6S15P86 | reverse complement strand
CATTTGTTATCCCAAGCCTGTTGTCGTTGCAGGATGCTGGATACCGTCTAGTGATGGTCACTAACCAAGATGGTTTGGGTACTGACAGCTACCCACAAGCTGATTTTGATGCACCGCACAATATGATGATGGAGATCTTCGAGTCTCAAGGTGTGAAGTTCGATGACGTGTTGATTTGTCCTCACTTTGAAGAAGATAACTGCTCTTGCCGTAAGCCTAAGCTAGGCATGGTGAAAGAGTACCTTCAAGGTGGCAAAGTTGATTTCCAAAACTCTGTTGTGATTGGCGATCGTCAAACCGATCTTCAACTTGCAGAAAACATGGCAATTCGTGGTATTCAATACAACCCAGAAACCATGGGTTGGAAACAGATCCTGAAAGATCTGACGGTGAAAGCTCGTGTTGCTGAAGTTATTCGTACCACGAAAGAAACGGACATCAAAGTTGCGGTTAATCTTGATGAGCAAGGCGGTAACGATATCTCAACGGGTCTTGGTTTCTTCGACCACATGTTGGATCAAATTGCGACGCACGGTGGATTCCAGATGGTGTGCAAAGTAGATGGTGATCTACACATTGATGATCACCACACGGTCGAAGATACCGCTCTTGCGTTGGGTCAAGCATTGAAAGAAGCACTGGGTGACAAACGTGGTATTGGTCGCTTTGGCTTTAGCCTGCCAATGGATGAGTGCTTGGCACAATGTGCACTAGATCTATCTGGTCGTCCTTACCTTAAGTTCGACGCGCAGTTTAGTCGTGAGCAAGTGGGGGACCTTTCAACAGAGATGGTGGTTCACTTCTTCCGTTCTTTAACTGACACACTAGCGTGTACACTGCACCTTTCTTCTGCGGGCAACAATGATCACCACATCATTGAGAGCCTATTTAAAGCGTTTGGTCGTACTCTGCGCCAAGCAATCAAAGTAGAAGGCACTGAGCTACCGAGTAGTAAAGGCGTACTTTAAGGCTAACCTTAGCAAGGAGAAAAACAGTGACAGAACAGAAAGTTGTCATTATCGATACGGGCTGTGCCAACGTCTCTTCGGTGAAATTTGCTATTGAACGCCTAGGTTATGACGTAACGATTTCAAAAGATCCACAAGTTGTATTGGCGGCTGACAAGCTCTTTCTACCGGGCGTGGGAACTGCCAGTGAAGCGATGAAGAACCTAGAAGAGCGCGATCTTATCAGCTTGGTGAAACAGGTAGAGAAGCCGCTACTAGGTATCTGTTTAGGCATGCAATTGTTGGGCAAAGTGTCTCAAGAAAAAGGCCAGAAAGCAGACGAGTTAGTTGAGTGTCTTGGACTTTGTGATGGCGAAGTGAAGCTGCTACAAACTGGCGATTTGCCGCTGCCGCATATGGGTTGGAATACAGTGTCTGCAAAAGCAGGTAATCCACTTTTCAAAGGTATTGAAGAAGGAGAGTATTTCTACTTCGTGCACAGCTTTGCGATGCCAGTTGGGGATTACACGATTGCGGAATGTGAGTACGGCAACCCGTTCACAGCAGCAGTACAAAGCAGCAACTACTACGGTGTGCAGTTCCACCCTGAGCGTTCTTCAAAAGCGGGCGCGAAGCTTATTCAAAACTTCTTAGAATTATAAAAGGGATTTAGTGTGATTATTCCAGCTCTTGATTTAATTGAAGGACAGGTGGTTCGCCTTTATCAAGGTGATTACGGCCAAGTAACCGAGTACAAAGTCGACCCAGCAGAGCAGTTTAATTTGTACCACCAAGCAGGTGCTAACTGGCTACACTTAGTGGATTTAACTGGCGCGAAAGACACGACAGCACGCCAGCTTGATTTGATTGCAAAGCTACTGGCAAGCACACCAGCAAAGATCCAAATTGGTGGCGGTGTACGTACAGAGCAAGACGTGATTGATCTGCTAGAAGCTGGTGCTCAGCGTGTTGTTGTTGGTTCTACAGCAGTAAAACAACCAGAGCTTGTGAAAGGTTGGATGGAAAAATACGGCGCAGAGAAAATCGTTCTCGCGCTAGATATCAATATCGACCAAGACGGCACACGTAAAGTGGCGATCTCTGGTTGGCAAGAAGATTCAGGCGTTACCATCGAATCGCTTATCAACGATTACTTAACGGTAGGTCTACAGCACGTGCTTTGTACGGACATTTCTCGTGACGGTACGCTAGAAGGCTCAAACGTTGAGCTTTACGTCGACTTATGTAAACAGTACCCACAAGTGCAGTTCCAATCTTCAGGCGGCATTGGCTCATTAGCGGATATCGAAGCACTAAAAGGCAGCGGTGTTGCTGGTGTGATTGTTGGTCGTGCATTGTTAGATGGTAAGTTCACAGCAGAGGAGGCGTTTGCATGTTGGCAAAGCGAATAATTCCATGTCTTGATGTTCGTGATGGACAAGTGGTGAAGGGCGTTCAGTTCCGCAACCACGAAATCATTGGCGACATCGTTCCTCTGGCGCAGCGTTATGCTGAAGAAGGCGCTGACGAGCTTGTGTTCTACGATATTACCGCTTCAAGTGATGGGCGTGTCGTTGATAAAAGTTGGGTCGCTCGCGTTGCAGAAGTGATTGATATTCCTTTCTGTGTGGCTGGTGGCATTAAATCAGCAGAGGACGCGGCGCGCATTCTTGAGTTTGGTGCAGATAAGGTATCTATTAACTCTCCTGCCTTGGCGAACCCTCAGTTGATTACTGACCTTGCTGATAAGTTTGGTGTGCAATGTATCGTCGTTGGTATCGATTCATACTACGACAAAGAGACGGGCAAGTATCAGGTTTACCAGTTTACTGGTGATGAAGAACGCACCAAAGCGACCCAATGGGAAACACGTGATTGGGTGCAAGAAGTACAAAAACGCGGCGCTGGTGAAATCGTACTGAACATGATGAACCAAGACGGTGTGCGTAACGGCTACGACATCGAACAACTGAATATGGTGCGCGAAGTATGTAATGTACCGCTGATTGCATCGGGTGGCGCGGGTGCTATGGAGCACTTTGCGGAAGCATACCAAAAAGCCAATGTGGATGGCGCGCTTGCCGCATCGGTATTCCACAAACAAGTCATCAACATTGGTGAATTAAAGCAGTATTTGAAACAACAAGGCATTGAGGTACGACTATGAGTGTAAAAGCCGCCGAAGTAAGTTCGCTAGCTGAGCGAATCAACTGGGAAAAGGTGGATGGTCTGGTACCTGCCATCGTACAAGACTTCCAATCAAGCCAAGTGCTGATGATGGGTTACATGAACCAAGATGCGTTGGCAAAAACGGGCGAAACAGGTCAAGTGACGTTTTTCTCTCGTACCAAGCAACGTCTTTGGACGAAAGGTGAGACCTCTGGCAACGTATTGCAATTGGTGAACATTCAGCTCGATTGCGACAACGATACGCTACTGGTGAAAGTGAATCCCATTGGTCCTACGTGTCACTTGGGTAACACAACTTGCTGGGATGTGGACCCTCAAGAGGAGTCACAAATGGTGTGGCTTCATCAACTTGAGCAGCTACTGGCTGCCCGCAAGAGTGCCGATCCAGATTCCTCTTATACTGCCAGTCTTTATGCCCGTGGCACCAAGCGTATTTCGCAAAAAGTGGGCGAAGAAGGCGTTGAAGTCGCGCTTGCGGCGACGTCGGGCGATAAGGAGGAGTTAGTGTGTGAATCAGCAGACTTGATTTATCACTTGCTGGTATTGCTTCAAGACCAAGGCTTATCGATGAATGACGTAGTGAACAAACTGAAAGAGCGTCATAAGTAATCTTGCTATAGATAAATGAAAGCCCCTATGCTCTCGAGCCTAGGGGCTTTTTTTAATGTAGTGTCCTTGATTCGGTGAAAAACCGGCAACAATGCTAGTGGCGATTAGATTCTGAATCACACTCGTCCCTCGCTGCCCAGAATGACGGTATATTTTCTTTTGGTGCTTGCAGTAGAGTTATTTACTTCAAACAGGTACATATATTCACGTCACTCCAACGAGCCTAGGCGGGATCAGGAATCTAATTAAAGCGAGCTCAATAAGCTAAGCGTGGATGCTTTACCCACAACACTTCTTAAATTTCTTACCGCTTCCGCAGATACACGGGTCGTTGCGACCTACTTTTAGGCTACTCACTGGCTGGTTTAAGCGTGGATCTTGTACAGGTTCATCTTCTGGCTCTTCTTCTGGAAATGTGCCGTCAATGTAGTACCAAAGCCCACTTTCTTTTACAAAGCGGGAACGCTCTGTCATACAGTAGCGTTTGCCGTCTTCATCAAAATAAGCGCTAAACTCTACAAAGCCTTCATTGTCATTACTGCCAGCTTCTGTTTTTACAACTTCAAGTTTGCACCAATCGCTGTCGATAGATTGGGCAATGCCTTCACGTTGCTCTTCTGCATTACAGATTGGATGATAAGTGTTGACCACGTAATCGACTAGACCTAACACATGCGCACTGTAACGAGAGCGCATTAACTGCTCTGGAGTGATGACGTCAGCATGGTTATTGTGGGCGATTTCACAACACTGTGAGTAGGTGCGGTTAGATCCGCAAGGGCAAGAAGAAGCCATAAAATGAAATCTCGATTAATTAAGCGGTAAAAACAAACAACCTCACAATTGCGAGGCTGGAGGTGAGGCATTATAGCGATTTAGGGCGTTTGAGACAGCAGTTCTTGAGCCCATTCCGTCGATTGATTAAAAGCGTCTGCTAATTGAGGTTCGGTTAATTTAAGAACGGTGCAATATCGCTCGGCTAACTCCCAGTCCGCTTGTTCATAGGCGATCGTCATCGAAAGTAAGTGACCAAGTACGCCTTTTCGACTGGTTAATGCGAGTTTTATATCTTCGTCAACGGGGATATCTTCAATGACATCCGAGAGCGGTTGATCAAGCAAAGATCCGAGTAAAGAAAACATGCCTGTCAAAAAAGCCTGCCCAAGGTCATACCTAGTGTTCATTTGACTAAGTAACAGTTCACACATTCTTGCACGCTGAATCGCCAAGGAGTAAAGAGAATCTGGTTTATCTTCTTGAACGGACGCAATGGCAACTAAGGAAATAAAGCGTCGTAGTCGCTCTTCACCCAGATAAATAAGCGCTTGTCTGAACGACTTAATCTTGGTCGTTAATGTATAGCCTGAATTAACGTAAGTAAGCAGCTTGTATGACAGCGTCACATCAATCGAAAACAGACGTTCAACCTCATTGAAGTCGATGGGCTTATCAGCAATCTCTTTACAAAGTTGGATGACTGTAAGAAACGCGGGGTTCAACCGTTTTTTCTGGATCATCTCAGGCTTGCTGAAAAAATATCCTTGAAAATAGTTAAAGCCGGCTTCTAAAGTTTGCTCAAACTCTTCGTAGGTCTCTACTTTTTCCGCAAGAAAGTCGATTTTAAATGGGCTTAATGCCTGAATAAAAATAGCGGCTTTCTTGATCGGTACGAGGCGAATGTCAAACTTGATCATGGAAACATATGGAAGAAAACGTTTCCAAGCCTTCGTCGGTACAAAATCATCTAAAGCAATTTTGTATCCGCATTCATGAAGGTGCTTGATGGCTTCTAGCAGCTCCTCTGTCGGTTCACAATCTTCAAGGACTTCAATGACGAGAGACTCTTTGGGAAACAGAGTTGGGACCAGATTCACCAAGCTTTGATGCGGAAAGTTAACAAAGCCAAGTTTGTTCCCTAATGTGTTGTAATGTGTCGACAAAAAATGATCGGATAGCAGTCGACTAGTAGCCAGCTCTGGTTCTACTTCAGGGAAGGTATTTTTAGGACCGTCTCGAAAGAGAAGTTCGTAACCTATGGTTCGTTTTTCTCTATCCAGAATCGGTTGGCGAGCTACGTAAGAATACTTCAATTAGGTACTTCGTTCTGTTTAACTTAGTATTATGATAATAGCGATTTTTTACAAAATATCTACGACTTGAGCGTGAATCTTCTACACGCTCTACATGCTTAACGCAAATTCTGTATGAATGGTCTCGTTTGTAGGTCAAAGCCATCAGAATTTACTTGTAAAACTGAGCCTTGCGTATACCAATCCCCTAAAACTATCCGGGTCTTTTTAACGCCATCGACGTCAAAAAAATGTGTATTCGGGCGATGAGTGTGACCATGAATCATTAAGTTGACGCAATTCTGAGACATCACTTTCTCGACTTCATTTTGATTGACGTCCATGATATCTAAAGGCTTGCTCATTTTATCATCACGAATATCGGATTGAACTTTTGAGACAATTTTCTTCTTAATAAACCACGGAATGTGATTAAACAGCCATTGCAACCAAGGTTGATGAACAGTCTTACGGAATTTTTGATAATCAATGTCGTCAGTACACAGGGTGTCACCGTGGAGAATAACTGCTTTCGTACCATAAAGGTCTATGAGGCTAACTTCATCCAATAATGTAATGCCTGTCTCTTTACAGAAGCGTTTTCCCAATAGGAAGTCGCGATTGCCCTGAATGAAATAAACAGGAACGCCAGTCTTTGTTAGTTGCTGGAACTCTGTACGGATTTGATTGGCAAAAGGAGTTTTGTCATCGTCTCCAACCCAAAACTCGAACAGATCGCCTAATACATAAAGTGCATCGGCTTTCGTTGCTTCTGTTCGCATGAACGTCACAAAACATTCCGTAATATCCGGACGCGATGGGGTGAGGTGAAGATCGGAAATAAATAATGTTGTCATAGAAATAAGGGGAAGCGATGCCTCCCCATTAACTTATCTCTTAGAAATAATTCTTACGAATTACTCTTCAATTGTTGTACCAGTGATTACTACGTCCTCTAGAGGTACGTCTTGGTGCATGCCGTAAGAACCAGTGCTAACGCCTTTGATCTTATTTACGATGTCCATGCCTTCTACAACTTCACCGAATACACAGTAACCCCAACCATCTAGGCTTTCGCTACGGAAATCTAGGAATGTGTTGTTGTTTACGTTGATAAAGAATTGAGAGCTTGCTGAATGCGGTTCCATAGTACGCGCCATAGCAAGTGTACCCACTTTGTTGCTTAGGCCGTTGTTTGCTTCGTTCTTGATAGGTGCACGTGATGCTTTTTCACGTAGACCAGGTTCCATGCCACCACCTTGGATCATGAAACCGTCAATAACACGGTGGAAAAGAGTGTTGTCGTAAAAGCCATCGCGGCAGTACTGAAGGAAGTTTGCGCTAGTCTCTGGCGCTTTCTCTTCGTTTAGTTGAATCTTGATGTCACCAAAATTAGTGTGAAGGGTGATCATGCTACTTTCCTTTACTGTGTTGTGTTGAGCCCGAGATTCTAGCCTAAGTTCTAGTGCATTAAAAACTCAGGAAGAGGAAATTCTTCGTTTTGTGCTTGAAGTTTAGCCGATTATCGTTTTATCGGTTAATTGCTATTACCTAACCAGGTCGGAGTTGATATACTCGACTTTCTTTTATTCATTCACAATCATAGATAGAGATCATGTT
>NZ_WXWT01000302.1:0-7448 GCF_009904725.1 Vibrio sp. V43_P6S15P86 | reverse complement strand
TGAAAAATTATAACGTATCGGTTTAATTTTGATGGTTAGAGTCGGGGGGATATCCCTGAAAAGATGAAACCCGCCAAGTTGGACGGGTTTCATTCTCGTTGTAACTAGTGCGGAGGGATTACAGGATCACTGTTTTATTTCCATAAACAAAAACGTGGTCATTGATCACTTTATTCAAAGCCTTACTCAATACGTTCTTCTCTACATCGCGTCCTGCTTGCGCCATATCTTGGGCATTGAATGTATGGTCGACAGGAATTACGTCTTGCTTGATGATCGGCCCTTCATCTAAATCATTGGTCACGAAGTGTGCCGTTGCACCGATGATTTTCACACCGCGATCGTAAGCTTGTTGATATGGCTTCGCGCCAATAAAAGCAGGTAAGAAGCTGTGATGAATATTAATGATTTTGTGGTGGTATTTCTCAACAAACGTAGGCGTCAATACGCGCATGTATTTAGCTAGCACCAAAAAGTCAGCATCGTATTGGTCGATCACTTCTAGCATCTTCTGCTCGTGTTCTTCACGGCTAAGGTTTTCATGGGTCACATGGTGGTAAGGAATGTCGAAGCGTTCAGTGAGAGTTTGCAGTTTGTCGTAATTCCCCACCACAGCGGCGATCTCAACATCTAGGCTTCCATCGTAGGTTTTCATCAGAATATCGCCTAAACAATGCGCTTCTTTTGTGACGAGAATGACGATGCGCTTACGGCGAGAGCCAACCAATTTACGCTTAGCACCTTGCGGGAGAGCTTGGTCCAAGTCGGCAAGAAACGTTTGATCGTTGAAGTATCCCTCCAGCTCCGTTCTCATGAAAAAGTGGCCACTGGTATTATCAACAAATTCGTTATTGTGAACGATGTTGAGTTGGTGCTTGTAACAGATGTTAGTGATTTTCGAGATGAGACCCGGGGCGTCAGAACAGTGGGTCAACAGTGTTTTCTTTTCCATAAATCAGGTACTTCCATGCATTAATATTTTAGCGTACGAATTTGTTATTATTCCCAGGCGGGTGTAACTGTACTGCCATGTTTCACCATAAATAATCTATTCTTACGTTGGTTTCAACAAAATATCCGTGCGTCGCCGCAAGCTGGCCAGATTGTGGGCTGATGTCACTCCTATTCCTCTGATATACTCTCGATAATTTTTCAAACTCAATACCAAGCATGATCGCAAAAACTTTTTCCTCTGATGGCGCGTTAGGTAAGGCCATTCCGGGCTTTCAAGCTCGTCAGCCACAAATCGATATGGCGGAAGCCGTCAGCAGTGCGATCAAAGATCAAACCCAGTTAGTGGTAGAGGCAGGAACTGGAACCGGTAAGACCTTCGCATACCTAGTCCCTGCACTGTTGAGTGGTAAAAAAGTGATCATCAGTACAGGCTCGAAAAACTTGCAAGAGCAGTTGTACCATCGGGACTTACCGCTTATGGTCAATGCGCTTGGTTTTTATGGCCAAGTGGCGTTATTAAAAGGGCGTTCTAATTATCTGTGTTTGGATCGTTTGAGCCGCCAAATGGTCGAAAGCCACACTAATGAATCTGACCCGACGTTATTAACTCAACTGGTTAAAGTGCGTGCTTGGTCATCAGAAACCAAAACAGGTGACCTTGGGGATTGTGATGATCTGCCAGAAGACAGCATGATCATTCCGACCATCACCTCAACCAATGATAACTGTTTAGGTAAAGAGTGTCCGAGCTACACCGATTGCTTTGTATTGAAAGCGCGTAAGCGAGCCATGGATTCCGACATTGTTGTAGTGAACCATCACTTGTTTCTTGCTGATTTAGCGATCAAAGAAACAGGATTTGGTGAACTGATTCCAGAAGCCGATGTGTTTATTTTTGATGAAGCTCATCAGTTGCCAGATATTGCGAGCGAATATTTCGGCCAGTCAGTATCAAGTCGCCAAATTCACGATCTTGCCAAAGACATTGAAATAGCCTATCGCACCGAAGCAAAAGATATGCGCCAATTGCAAAAAGTGGGTGACAAACTCATGCAAAGCGCAATGGACATGCGGATTGTACTGGGTGAGCCTGGCTTTCGTGGCAACTGGCGTGAGGCGTTGCAATCAGGCTCTATTAAGCGAGAATTATTGCGCTTAACTGATAGCCTCGAATTGGCGATTGATGTACTCAAAATAGCCTTAGGGCGCAGTCAATTACTGGATACCGCCTTTGAACGAGCCAATTTGATCAAAGGCCGCATCGACCGGGTATGTGATGTCGATATTACCGGCTACTCATACTGGTACGATACCTCGCCTCGTCATTTCGCTCTGCACATTACGCCTCTTTCTGTCGCGGACAAGTTCCATGAGCAAATAGAGATTAAACAAGGCGCGTGGATTTTCACGTCAGCAACCCTAGCCGTATCGGGCGACTTCAAGCACTTTACTGAGCGCCTTGGCCTCAAGCCTACAAAGCAATTTTCTCTGCCGTCCCCCTTTGATTATCAAAAACAAGCGCGCCTTTGTGTGCCAAGGTATTTGCCAGAGCCAAACAGTAACGGCTTAGCGGATAAGTTAGTCCGAATGCTTGCTCCGGTGATTGAAGAAAACGATGGCCGCTGTTTCTTTTTATGTACCTCGCACAGCATGATGCGTGAACTAGGCGAGAAGTTCCGAGAAGTACTTGAGCTGCCTGTGTTAATGCAAGGGGAGATGAGTAAGCAGAAAACCTTGGCAGAGTTTATGGAGCTGGGTAACGCTTTACTCGTGGCGACAGGTGCATTCTGGGAAGGGATTGATGTTAGAGGTGATGCGCTGAGCTGTGTTATTATCGACAAATTACCGTTTACCGCCCCTGACGATCCATTACTCAAAGCCCGTATCGAGGATTGTCGATTACGTGGCGGTGAACCATTTGCTGAAGTACAAATCCCGGATGCAGTGATTACGTTAAAGCAGGGAGTAGGACGATTAATTCGAGATCAGAAGGATCACGGTGCGTTGATCATTTGTGATAATCGCCTCGTCACGCGAGACTATGGTGGTATTTTCCTAGGAAGCCTACCACCTATCCCAAGGACGCGAGACTTAGATGGAATCAAAGCATTCCTGAAAGCAGAACAATCTGTCACAGACGCAAGTGCTGAGGCATAACCCAATAAATTAGAGTTGTAGAGAGTTAAATGAGCGCAAAAATTCTTGCTATCGATACAGCGACTGAAAACTGTTCAGTTGCGTTGTTGGCTAATGATCAAGTGATTTCACGTAGCGCGGTTGCACCACGCGATCACACCAAAAAAGTACTGCCAATGGTTGATGAAGTACTCAAAGAAGCAGGCCTGACTCTACAAGAGCTGGATGCGTTAGCGTTTGGACGTGGTCCAGGTAGCTTTACTGGCGTTCGTATCGGTATTGGTATCGCACAAGGTTTGGCGTTCGGTGCTGACTTACCTATGATCGGCGTTTCAACGCTGGCTGCAATGGCTCAAGGTAGCTATCGCTTACATGGTGTGACCGATGTCGCTGTGGCTATTGACGCACGTATGGGTGAAGTCTACTGGGCACGTTACACTCGCCAAGCAAACGGTGAGTGGGCAGGGAGGGATGCAGAGTGCGTAATTCCACCAGCACGTCTAATTGAAGAAGCACAAGCAGACGACAAAACGTGGACGACAGCAGGTACGGGTTGGGATGCCTACCAAGAAGTATTAGCAGACCTACCGTTTAATTTGACGCATGGCGAGGTTCTGTACCCTGATTCACAAGACATCGTGATTCTTGCTGAACAAGAATTTAAAAAGGGTAATACTGTGCCGGTAGAAGATTCTAGCCCAGTTTATCTACGCGATAATGTGACATGGAAAAAACTTCCTGGTCGCGAATAGTCCGTTTTTCATTAACCTGACAAAAAGCAGGGCGTTTGCCCTGTATTTTTATGGAGTGCTATGGCGTCGATTAATGGCTTGCCTCCTTCTTTGATTCCCGGTGCAAATCGCACTAATAAAGTCAGCAAAAAGAAGCAGGTAGATAAATCACAAACAAAGCAGCCTGTAGGTCAGCCTTCAAAGGTTGCTAACGCTGTGGCGCACTCCATAAAACACGTGGATGAGTCCCAAATTCACCGAGCTCAAGTGCAATATGACCTTCCCGAAGGGAGTGCACGTAAAGCGATGGAGCAGTACATGGATGTCATGAATCGAGCTAAAAAAGAGGAACTGGCTCAGTTACTTGGTGTCGATATTTACGTGTGAGTACTTTCCCCCAAACAGGGATTACTAATATGAAAGGTGGTTTATGAAGGTTTTTGGACGGTTTTTTCTCGCATTATTTGCTACGGTTGGTTTGTCTGCGTGTAGCTCGTTGCCAGAGGCGCTAAATGCAAGCACAGAATTGGTCGTTACAGACTATAAAGCTTTTGCTGAGTCTCAGGGGCAAGTGAGTGAAGATGTTCGCCTTGGTGGAATCATCGCTAAAGTGGATAACTTTAAAGATAAAACGCGTCTAGAGATTGTAAATCTTCCAATCAGTAAGTCTGGTAAACCTGATATTGATGAAGAGCCTACGGGACGTTTTGTCACCTATTTTGATGGTTATTTAGAGCCTGTTGCCTTTAGTGAAGGTCGCTTGTTGACGGTTGTAGGTACAGGCGCCGGAGAAGAAGAAGGAAAGATTGGTGAGCACGAATACGTATTCCCGATCATTAAGGGGCAAGGCTACCGTTTGTGGAAAATTGAAGAACGTGTACGCATGTATGATTCGCCAACCTACTTTTACCCATGTTACTCGATTAACTGCCGCATGTGGCGTAATGATTTCCCACAAGACGGTAAAGTGATAAAACAGGTCAAATAATCTGCGATGCATGAGCGTCAATTCGAGCTTCCTGCCGGCAAAATGGCAGCCCTTGAGATAGGGAACGAGAAAACGGCTGACTTGTCAGTCGTTTTTCTTCATGGGTGGTTAGATAATGCGGGCAGCTTTAAAGCGCTCATGGAGCAGTTGAATCAACTTAATCCTCACTTACACCTCCTTGCTATCGACCATTTTGGTCACGGTTTATCGAGTCATAAATCTCACGATAATTATTATCCCTTTCACGACTATATTGCCGATTTATATCAGCTGTTGGACGAATTATCACCAAACAGACTGATATTAGTAGGGCATTCACTTGGTGCTTTAATCGCAAGTTGTTATAGTGCTGCGTTTCCAGAGCAGGTCGAAGCTCTTGTGCAAATAGAGGGAGCAGGACCTCTTACTGAAGATCCTACTAACAGTTTGCCTCGTCTTCGCGATGGCGTTTTAAGTCGAATAAGACAGCAAAACAAGCCAGAGCGAGCCATTGCCTCCTTCGATCTGGCGTTAAAATTACGCGTGCAAGCCAACCAATTAACCGCTGAGCAGCTTCTACCGATAGTCGAGCGTGGAACAGAGCAGCGAGGAGATAAATGGTATTGGCGGCATGACGCCAAGTTAAAATGTGCGTCGCTTTACCGAATGGCGCAAGCGCATGCTAACTCGATTACCAGCCAAATACGTTGTCCTCATTTGATTGTATTAGGCGATCAAGGATTTCAGAATTTACCATCTAACCAAGCTGATTGGGGAGAGAACCCACCGCAAGTGGTTTCTGTCAAGGGTGGTCATCACTGTCATTTAGAGCAAATACTCGAGGTCGCAACGCGAATTCTTGGTGTAGTTAACAAAATTTAAACAAGTGTTTGAGAGTTGCGTGCTCAAGCACGTTCGCTGTGCTGTAATAGCTTTCAAAATAAAAAGGACGCTATTTTTTAGCCAGTTATAAACGAGGAGTAACATCGTGGATAAACCATGGCTTTCACGTTATCCAAGTGACGTACCTGAAACCATTAATCCAGAGCAATATGAGTCTTTGGTAGAAATGTTTGAACAGTCTGTACAAAAATATGCAGACCAACCAGCATTCATGAACATGGGCTCGGTTATGACCTTCCGTAAATTGGAAGAGCGTAGTCGCGCATTCGCAGCGTATCTGCAAAACGAGTTAAAACTGCAAAAGGGCGACCGCGTTGCTCTGATGATGCCAAACTTACTGCAATACCCAGTAGCATTATTTGGTATTTTGCGTGCAGGTTGTATCGCCGTAAACGTTAACCCACTTTACACTCCTCGTGAACTTGAACACCAATTGAATGACTCAGGTGCGACGACGATTGTGATTGTGTCTAACTTTGCGAATACGTTAGAACAAATTGTCGATAAAACACCAGTCAAACATGTAGTGTTAACCAGTCTTGGTCAAATGCTGCCACGAGCGAAAGGTACGATTGTCGATTTTGTCGTGAAGTACGTTAAGGGCATGGTGCCTAAGTACGATTTACCTGGTGCAATCTCAATGCGTCAGGCTCTACGTAAAGGTCGTCGTCTACAATACGTTAAACCGTTTATGTCTGGGGATGACATTGCATTCCTGCAATATACGGGGGGGACAACAGGCGTCGCGAAAGGTGCCATTCTGACTCACCGCAACATGATTGCGAACGTTCTACAGGCAAAAGGTGCGTACGGACCGGTTTTATCTCCGGGGCGTGAATTAGTCGTGACAGCGTTACCGCTGTATCACGTATTTGCTCTTACCGTAAACTGTCTGCTGTTTGTCGAAATGGGTGGTCGTAACTTACTTATTACCAACCCTAGAGATATTCCAGGGTTCGTGAAAGAGCTACAAAAGCATCCGTTTACCGCGATTACGGGCGTGAATACCTTATTTAATGCATTGGTCAATAATGAAGATTTCCACGAGTTGGATTTCAGTAATCTACGTTTAGCCGTTGGCGGCGGCATGGCAGTGCAGCGCTCAGTGGCAGAAAGATGGCAAAAGACCACGGGTTGCTATTTGCTCGAAGGTTACGGTCTAACAGAGTGTTCTCCGTTGGTGGCGGCATACCCGCATGACCTTGTTGAATACAATGGATCGATTGGTCTGCCGGTACCATCAACAGAAGTTCGTATTGTGGACGAAGAAGGCAATGCTCTTGCGAATACTGAAACTGGTGAACTTCAAGTTCGTGGTCCTCAGGTTATGCAAGGCTACTGGCAACGACCTGAAGCAACGAAAGATACGATCAACGAAGACGGTTGGTTATCAACGGGCGACATTGTTAAGTTCGATGACGAAGGCTTCCTGCACATCGTTGACCGTAAGAAAGACATGATCTTGGTATCAGGCTTTAATGTTTACCCGAACGAAATCGAAGACGTTGTAGCACTGCACGGCAAAGTCCTTGAAGTGGCTGCTATTGGTCAACCGCACGAAGTCTCTGGTGAATTAGTGAAGATCTACGTCGTGAAGCGCGACCCGAGCTTGACCAAAGATGAAGTTATTACGCATTGTCGTCAGCACTTAACTGGCTATAAAGTACCTAAGTTGGTTGAATTCCGCGAAGACTTACCTAAAACCAATGTCGGTAAGATCTTGCGTCGTGTTCTACGCGAAGAGAATGACGCTGAAC
>NZ_WXWT01000459.1:0-14263 GCF_009904725.1 Vibrio sp. V43_P6S15P86 | reverse complement strand
CTTTTGGAAAGAATAATGGGGGAAATATGGCAACAAAAGCAATTGTAGTGGAAGGTGGCGCGATGCGAGGTGTCTTCGCAAGCGGAGTGCTAGATGCGTTTTTAGAGCAGAGTTATAAACCGTTTGATTTTGCCATTGGTGTATCTGCTGGCGCATCAAACTTGATTGGTTATTTGACCGACTATCCGCATCGCAGCATTAATGTCATTACTAAGCTGGCAAAGAGTAAACGCTTTTTTGATCCGACTCGATTCGTTAAAGGTGGGGATCTCATTGATGTGAAGTGGCTGTTTGAAGAGTCTAATCGTTTGTATCCCGTCGATGAAAATAAACTGTTTAATGGTATTCCTTTTCTGGCAGCGACGACGAATGTAGATACAGGACAGGCAGACTATTATCGCGTGACGCGTGATAATTTTCATCATGCGATTGAAGCGACAACAGCGTTACCCATTGCATACAAGCATACCCCTTGCTTTTCTGGAGGCTGCTATACCGATGGTGGGGTTGCAGATTCTATCCCAGTGCGTGAGGCTTATCGTCGCGGGGCTCGCGACATAACTGTTGTGCTTTCTCACCCGCTAAATTATACCAAGAAGCCAGTAAAAACCACATGGCTGATGAAGAAGTTATTTGCCGAACATCCTAAAATGATGGACGCGATGTTAAGACGTGCAGATAACTACAATCAATCGTTGGAATTTATTCGTAATCCTCCACCGGGAACGCATGTCAGAGTGATTGCACCACCAGATAATTTTCCTGTTCAGCGCTTATCAATGCGACAAACCGTTCTATTGGAAGGTTATGAAATGGGGCTGATTGAAGGGCGGGCTCATTTGGCTAATTTGTCAGGTGTTCATGGTTTAGATCGGGAAAACTGCCATTTTTGCGTTTGATAATGAAAGAGCCTCATAGCGAGGCTCTTTTTACTTAACGTTCAAAGGGCGATTTAGTTGACTTTATCCCAAGCCATTTCCCAGTGTGAACCAGTTCCTGGTTCGTATTGGTTTGCGCTTTCTTTCCACTGTACACAGTAACCAGAGTATGGGAAGGGTTTACATTGGTAAATGGCACCGTCGCTTGCAAGCACTTTTGTGCCCGCCGTGTAGCTAGATAGCCCTTCAGGGAAGACAAAATCGTACTCGCCAGATGGTGGTGGCGTTACTGACTCTTCTTTTAAGTGAAAGTCGAGCGTTTGCTGATCCACCAAGTTACCATCTTTGTCTTTAATACGAGTCACGAGCATATGGTGACCAGGCTCTGATTTGCTTAAAGCGAGCGATACAGCCTCCACCGAGCCGTCTTTCATTTCGTCTGCCCAGCTTGCAAGTGGCTCACGGTGGTGATTGTACACGGTGAGTTCTGCGTTTAAATCGCCTTCAGCAGTTAGTGTTAGATCCAACGTTGTCGGTGTTGACTCAATGATATACTCGTCTGCTAAGCCATCTACTGTGAGTGAGTACTCTGGAACGGGAGTTTCTATCTTGTAGCCGACTTCTACACGCTCAAGGCCGCTATTAGCTTGCAGATACACCGGATTAGTACCATAAACAGGAGTGAATTTATCCTCGGCATACTGTCCAGCTTGCAGTTTAGTTTGCTCTTGGTTGATCTTCGTTGCTAGAGCGTAAGACCAGTTTTTCGCTTTGCCCATGACTGCATCGGTAATTTCTAGCTCGGTTCGATAAGCTATGTTTTCACCCGCCAGATCAAATACGCGCGTATAAACCGAATCTCCAACATTTAAATCCATCGTCGGAATAATTTGACCGCCTTGCGTCCAATCTGGAATGACTGGACTGTCGCCATCAAATTTCACATCGATCACGTTATAAAATGAAGCCGCTGTGTCGCCAACATCCCATACCGCCAGAATGACGTGATACCCCTCTCGCGTAGGCACATTACATTGATGGCTCACCTGTTTTGGAGGTTGAACCATATTGCCGTCGACTACACAGAAAGGAGTCAGATCAAACGAGTCGCGTGATAGTGAGGCATTTGGGTTCCAATCAGGTTTGGTGATGTAATATTTCCAGTCACGCGTCACATGGTTAGCTGTAAATGTCCATTCAAAAGTCTGTGTACCTGATTGAATAGGACGTTTAACCCAGCGGTCGGCAGTTTGTTCATCAAGAGCGGCAGCTAGAGCGGTTTCGGCACTTGCTATTTTTCCATCGCGAGGCCCTGTTTGTGGAAAACCATCAGGGCCTTCAACGCTTTGCGGTTCATATTGAATCGCACCGCAGTTATTATTTTTTTCGTTAGTATCTGGCGTTGGATACTTACATAGTGCCGAGCGACTTGCAGCGACACCACCATTGGTTTCTGATACATAACCGTGAGCCGCTGCACCTGAGCTAATGCTTGCAAGTGCTAACGCAAGTACGGATTTGGTTGGAAAGGATTTCATCACATGTCCTCTGTTATGGCTGACAAATTAATGTCACACCTCGGCGCATGCTGAGCACGAAGCAACGCTGCATGAATCCATACATTTGGATAATGTAGTGTTGCAACATGGCAACCCCGCTATCATGAGCATTACTTTTGATGATGGAATGCTGACAGACCGGAAGCTTTGCATCCCACCCTTTCGAATGGTTTGCCGAAATGTGATTGAGCAGCCAAAATTTAGCTCAAGAATTAACATGTGGAAAAGTAAACGACACTGACATGGAATCATGTTCTCAAATTGAAAGGTAACGGTACGCCAACCTCATTGATATTGTGCTGTTTTGTTTCTAAGGTATTGGTTTTCATGTTGTTTTTGTCTTTTCTATAGCTGGAGCGAATGAGTGATTGGTTGTTGGGTCGAAGGTGGGAAGGGGCAGTATTAAGGATAGAAGAAGCACCGTTTAAAGGGCGGAATATACCGCCCTCTGAATCATTTTATTTAGGCATAATGACGGTATCAATAACATGAATGACGCCGTTTTTAGCTTTCACATCGGTTGCCATTACATTTGCATCGTTGACCATGACTTTATCACCCATGGTTTTAATCATCACGTCTTGCCCCTGAACCGTAGTCGCTTTGTCCAGCTTAACAACATCGGCAGCCATTACTTTCCCTGGGACGACGTGATAAGTCAAAATGGATACTAACTTGTCTTTGTTTTCCGGCATTAAGAGCATATCGATTGTACCGTCAGGCAGTTTTGCAAAAGCGTCATCCGTTGGTGCAAAAACAGTAAATGGGCCTTCTCCTTTGAGTGTATCGACTAGATCAGCCGCTTTCACTGCAGCGACAAGTGTATTGAAAGAGCCGTTTTCAGTGGCAACGTCGACAATATCAGTCTTCATCATGCCATGATCATGAGCTTTGACGGGAAGCATAAAAGATAAAGTCGCCATCAATGTAGCCGTGATAACCAAGATACGTTTAAACATAATGTGTTCCTTACGAGTTGGGGGTACAACGGTTTCCCTAGAGAATGTCTTCGTTTGTACGCATCTAAATGAAAAGATGATCAACGAGCCCTGCTTTCTTTCGATGGCCTCACGTGTCGCGTTAAAATCCGTTTGCCTTCTTGTTTTACATCGGCCCGTTTGCGCCATGCCCATAGACGCTCCCTTGCGTCTTTAGCTGCGCTATTTAGGTCGACAATAGGCGCTAGGTAACGGCTATCCGGTTTCAAGTGGTACATGACGGTTTCCATCTGTGTCATTGTCCAGGGCTCGAACAATAGTGGGGTGGGGACCATTTGCAATTCAGGCACCCATTTATAGATGAACGCGCCATCAGGGTCATGTTCTTGGGCTTGCTTAACCGGGTTGTAAATCCGGATTGTATTGGTCCCAGTTACCCCGGCTTGCATTTGGAATTGTGGGTAATGAATACCAGGCTCAAAGTCGAGGAATAGTTGCGCTAAATGCGTCACGCCAGTTCGCCAATCCATGTTCATGTGATGAGTGAGAAAACTAACCAGCATGGCACGCATACGAAAGTTTATATAGCCAGTCTGATGCAAACAGCGCATACAGGCATCGATCAAAGGTATGCCTGTATATCCAGATTTCCATGCTGCTAACTTTTCTTCATCGAAAGTGCTACTTTGTTTAATCAACGATTCGTAAGCCCGGTTAACACAGTAAAACTCCATGTCGTATTCCGACTCGAATTTCTGTATGAAATGGCAGTGCCAATGCAGCCGTGAAGACAACGCAATTAAGCTGCGACGAAACCCAGCAACTTGCCAGTGTTTCAATAGGTACTGATAAACTTCACGCAAGGATATATTACCCCAAGCGAGGTATGGAGAAAGGCGAGTACAGGCTGTACGTGAGGCTGTGGGACTAGAAATGCTTCGATAGTAATCACGACCTCGACGATGGAAAAAGTCCTCCAGTGTTTTCCAAGCGAGTTGGCTTCCTCCCGTTTGCATTCCTTTGCATTTTGATAGCCAGGATGAAGGTGGCGAAAACGCGCAGCCGAGTGCTTCTGCATCCAATGAATGCAACAAGTTGGTTTGCAGCTCAAGAGGGCTTATGGAGGCTCTCATGACCAAATCCCAATGTTTGTCCCAACCCTGCCGGTCTTTTGCTCCTCTAATAACAGCACCGTGCTCGAACTCAAACCACGTGATGTTTTGCTCATGCAGCCAGTCGGCAATTTGCTTATCGCGCTCAAAGGTGCAGTTGAGCCCTATTTCCTGATGAGAAAACACAGCGTTGATTTGATATTGCATTTGAATTGATTGAAAACATGCTAAGGCATCGCCAAACAGAACCGTGATGCGGTGTCCATAGGCTTTGAGCGTCTCATTCATGTCTTGCAATGATTGCCAAACAAATCGCCAGTGACGCTCAGAATAGTGAGGGTTGTTTAACAGCAACGGTTCAACAATATATAAAAGTACCGTTGGGTGCTTTGACGACAATGCTTGTGTTAAGGGCTGGTGGTCAGTCAGTCTTAAATCTCGTTTTAACCACACGACATTGATTGTTTGCATCGGAATCCTCTTTGTTTCCGATGTTGTACGCAAATGATCCGAAGAGATCTCACCTAATGATCGGTTTTGTTCATTAAAACGTAGAGGTTGCTCACAAGGAGGTGAGACATGTCGATACCACTGAGTAAGTTAGAAAAGTTCTTCTACGTAGATAAATTGATCATTCACTCGCTTGATCTCGCATTGTATCAAGCATCTGTCGTAGTTGATGGAAAAGCGCAATTCATCACTGACGACAACGGTATCTTTTTGAGGGCTCATTCCCTTATCGAGATGCAAAAGAAGTGCAAGAATATCAAAGCAAATAAGCAGGTTTTAGTACATCAAAGTGCTTATGATGAGATGGTGGGGCTACCCGAAGGCAAAAGAGACAATCAACTAGAGGTTTTGGTGAGAGATACAAAATTGTATTGAAAGAGTGTTGGTGCATAGTAAAAGCGAGCCACCTTACGGCAGCTCGCTTAAAATAGAATTAGGGTCGAGCTTAGTCTTGTTTACGCTGAGCGTCTTTTTGTGCATACTTAGCGGCACGTCGAGCTTCTCTTTGCTTGGCACTTTCGCCACCAACATGCTGCTCGCCTCGTTGCTCTGCAAGAACAATTTGTTTTTCACGTTCGCGGAATCGAGCAATTTGTTCTCCTGAGTGTGTGCCGTGACATTTCGGACAGCTCACGCCTTGCTCGAACATTTCTGACTGTTTGTCTTCTTCAGTGATCGGTAGACGACAAGCGTTACATAAATCGTAATCTGCTTTTTCTAGCTGGTGGTTGACTGCAACACGACCGTCAAACACATAACAATCGCCTTCCCACATACTCTCTTCCTCTGGTACCTCTTCAAGGTACTTTAGAATGCCGCCTTCTAAGTGGTAGACCTCATCAAAGCCCTGTTCTTTCATGTAAGCAGTTGATTTTTCGCAGCGGATACCACCGGTACAGAACATCGCCACTTTCTTATGCTTTTCCGGGTCCATGTTTTCTTTTACATAGTCTGGGAATTCACGAAAGGTTTCAGTATTTGGGTTTACAGCGCCTTTGAATGTGCCGATCTCGATTTCGTAATCATTACGTGTATCGACAACAAACACTTCAGGATCAGCAATAAGATCGTTCCACTCTTGAGGTTTCACGTAAGTACCCACTACGTGGCGAGGGTCTATGCCTTCAACACCTAATGTTACGATCTCTTTTTTCAATTTCACTTTGGTGCGATTGAATGGCTGGGTCTCAGAGTACGACTCTTTGTATACGGTGCCTGTCAAACGAGGCTCGTTGTTTAGCCACTCCAGTAGCGTATCAATACCTGCACGATCAGAGGCAACAGTGCCGTTGATGCCCTCACTTGCCAGCAGTAATGTTCCGCGAATATGGTGTTTTTCCATCAACGCAAGTAATGGCTCGCGTAGTTCTTGATAGTTATTCAGCTCAACAAACTTGTACAGCGCACAAACTACATACTGACTCATGAGGTTTCCTTTAAAAATACAGGTGGTCAACGACCTTAAAATTTTAGCGGCACGAAGTATACCTGACTAAATTAGTCGGAAATACGGACAAATTATGCGGATATTATGGCTAGGCAGGATGTAGCGGTGTTTTGATGCGGCAAAGCGTCACGCGGGTAAAATCGCTATGTGTTCAAATTATAAGCATAAATTGTAGAGAACAAGGTAAGTTGAACTCGACACTTTTGGTTTAAATTTGTACTGTGATTCCTTCTTCGGCTCTTCATTAAAGTTGTGCGCAAGAGCTACAAAATAATAATCGGATCAGTTGGCAAGGAAAGGACATGCAGCNCCCTTGCTCAAACAATTACTCGTTGAACTCGATACATCGCACTATGAAGCTGAACCGAACTTCTATCGTCCACCCAAGGAATTGGCGCAACTAAGAGAATCATATGGCACTTTCGAAAAGTATTTTGACGGCAGCGTGAGCGCTTTTATTGCTTGTTCGCAAAGAAAGGTCGTCGGTTTTATCTCTGGTTCGGTTCGTAACGTTCAGTCGCTGATTTCACCAGAAAAACGCGTTGGTTTTATTAATGAGCTTATTGTTTCAGAGAGCCATCGAAACTTAGGAATAGGTTTATCGCTGATGGATAAGGTGGAAAGCGATTTGTGTGCTCAAGGAATAGAAGAAATCGGCTTAACCGTGGCGTCATTTAACCATGAAGGTGAGGATTTCTATCATAAAATGGGCTACCGGGTGATGACGAAACGTATGACCAAGCGCGTAAAAGATTCGTGAAAACAAGATGGTAGGAATGAAACGCCTCTTACCTCTAGAAGAGGCGTTTTTATAGTATTTATTTCAAATTAGCGGCGGTTTTATTTCCCCATCGCAATTAACTTATCTAAAACGCGCTCACCGTCGGCACGTAAACCGTTGTGCTCGTACTCGTTAGTGATCCACGCTTTTGAGTTTGGGATTAACGCGAGCGTTTCTCGGCTGATATCCATTTCCACAAACATATCATCGGCGTAAACGGCGCAACTGACGGGCACTTTGTTTTGAGCCAGTTGTGTTTGATCGTACAGCGCAGTCCAATCTTCTTTCGCAGCCAATATTTCAGCTGCATCTTTTAGTGGCTTGAGGTTGACGTATTGATCGAACATCCATGGGAAGACCATTTCCCCCGTAAAGTAAAATGGCTTGCCAGGTTCATAATTAAACTCTGGTCGGGTTTGGCGAACACGGTGTGCACTCCAATTTGACGCAAAACCTTGGCAATAAATCGATTCATGCAAAATGGCGTAAATCGGGTTGGTTTGGAAGTTTTGCTGCGCCAACATATCGTTCAAGAACTCATAGCGAAGTTGTTGTTTGCCGTTCACTTCAATCAATGCACTTTCTAGCCAATAGTAAGTTGGCAAGAAAGTATCACTCACACCAAAGTTGATACCGATCTGCTGAAATTGCTCCACTGTGAAGCGTTGACCATTTGGTAGGTACTCTTCATTTTCCAGCAAGTGATTCGCAATGTTTTGGCAAAGTTGTTGCGCTTTTGGGAATTGCTGGAAGAACGCTTGGTTTTTCTCCATG
Source organism: Vibrio sp. V43_P6S15P86 (assembly GCF_009904725.1). NCBI lineage: Bacteria > Pseudomonadati > Pseudomonadota > Gammaproteobacteria > Vibrionales > Vibrionaceae > Vibrio > Vibrio sp. V43_P6S15P86. The sequence goes on along the minus strand of NZ_WXWT01000459.1, from coordinate 6,264 downwards.
GTACGTTTGAAGGTGGCTTCATACACATCGTCGGCATGACGCGAGACTGATGGCACGCCACCCGTGATGTAGCTTTGCAGCAAGCTGTCTGGGAACAAAGACAAATAGGTGAGGGAGCAAAACCCCCCAAAGCTTTGACCTAAGATCGCCCATTTTTCGACGCCAAATTGCTCACGAATGTACTCCGCGTCGCGCACGATGTTATCCGCTCGGAAGTGGCTCAAGTACTCGGCCTGCTTCTGCGGCGTGAAATGAGCCAGAGTCTGATGATTAATCACCGAACTATTGCCCGTACCGCGCTGGTCGAGAAGCAAAACTCGGTACTCTTGCAGCGCGCGTTTTACCCAGCCGTTATTGCCGTTTTGACGCGGAGAGGGAAAGCCTGGCCCGCCCTGAAAGTAAACCAACCAAGGTTTGGTCGATTCTTCATCGCCAACTAGGCAAACCGCACGAGCGAAGATTTCAATGGTGCCTTTACTCACGTCTTGGTAATCCAGAGGAACGGTAAAACTGTGGGGAGTGTAATGCAATCCTGCGTCGATAAATGATTGAGCGTTCATTGTTATCTTTATTTCCTTATTGAGGGGTAGCGCTACTTTACTGCGAATGGCGTGAAGAACCAATGCTATTTCCAAATCGCTTCGTCAGTTCTATACCTTGGTCAAATCAATGTAAGTTCAAGAAAATGAAACGATTAGCGACTGGTGCAACTGGTTGAGTGAGCTATGCTCAATAGAGTTGCGACAAAGTAAGAGCATGGAGGAAGTCGGATGAAAGTGTCACTGGCTCGATGGACAATTGTGACTTGTTTAATAAGCGTACCTACTTTTGCCGTTGTTACGCCCAACCCACCTCAGTTACAGGCAAAAGGCTACGTATTAATGGACTTTCAATCCGGTGCCATTATTGCCGAGCATAACGGGCGAGCAGGCCTTGCTCCGGCTAGTTTAACCAAGTTGATGACCGCTTACGTCGTTGGACAAGAAATCGAAGCGGGGCGTTTGAAATGGGATGATGTTGTCACCGTGAGCGAAAACGCGTGGTCGGCCAAGTTTCCCGGTTCTTCTAAAATGTTCATCAAACCGAAAGATGAAATTAGTGTTGCGAACTTAATGCGCGGCGTGATCATCCAATCAGGAAATGACGCGTGCGTTGCACTGGCTGAGCACGTTGCAGGCAGTGAACGCGGCTTTGTCGCCTTGATGAATGGTTGGGCGGAGAAATTAGGACTGCAAGACACCTATTTTGTGAACTCCCATGGTCTTGATAGTGATGGCATCCAAACCTCACCAACCGATATGGCAAAACTCATGCAGTCGATCATCAGCGATGTTCCTGATGTGTATGCGCTATACAGCGAGAAAGTCTTCAAGTGGAACGACATTACGCAGTACAACCGCAATAAGTTGTTGTGGGACAATTCCATTGATGTCGACGGGGGCAAAACCGGCTACACCAGCAATGCCGGATACAGCTTGGTGAGCTCGGCCAAAGAAGGAAGAATGCGCCTTATTTCGGTGGTGATGGGCACGCCAAGTAAACAGGCTCGGATCAGCCAATCGAAGAATCTACTTAGCTATGGTTTTCGTTTTTATGACACCAAGCAAGTTGCTAAGCAGGGCCAAGTTGAGTCTAAAGTTCGCGTTTGGAAGGGAAATGCTAATCAAGTTGAAGCGATCTTCGCTAAAGATGCCTATCTCACTCTGCCTCGTTCAATGACGGCTGGGCTTGATAAGAGTGTGGTGTTAAATGAACCGTTGATTGCGCCGATCGCGCAAGGAGATGAGATTGGTAAGGTCGTTTGGAAAAGCGATGACAGTACCGTGGCGAGTTATCCCTTGGTCAGCAGCCAAGCGGTAGAAGAGGGCTCGTGGTTCGGTCAGCTTTGGGACAGTCTGGTGCTGTGGGTGAAATCGTTCTTTAACTAGAATAAAAACGAGCAGAAGTGTCTTTCTGCATTCTTTTGTTGATGGCCGCCCAGCTAAACGCTGGGCGGTGTCTTTTTTAACGGTTTATTCCGACAAGGTGATGATTGGTAAATAGTCCCAAATCTTACTTTCATCCGATGCGCCACCGGAGAAGTTCCAAGGGCCTTTGTCTTGCTCTAGCGGACGGTAAGTTGCCGAAAGGCCGTCTAAGTCCCAAGTCGTGACATAGAATCGGATTCCATCGAGCGAATCTGGGCGGCCTAGTGCATCGCTAGCAAAGTCCATTGAAATGGTGTTGTTGGCTTTGTCTACTGTCACTGTTGGTGCTGGCGTTACGGCTTCTCCCCATGTCGTCGCATTTGCTCCTTTGGTGTTGTAAATCGAGCTTTGCCAGCCAAAAACAACCGCATTGCGACTCCAGGTTCCGCTTGGCATAGAAGCGTTGATCTTCGGTAGCTCAGACAAGTTGGTTGCGGCTTCTTCCGGTAAATCAATAAAGATGGTGAAACCTACGTGGTCGAAGCCGTTTGGTGGCAACCAAGTGTCGGTGATTTTGTCCATAGTGAAGGTCAAGCGTACGTTACTGCCAACGGTAAACACTTCTGCTTTATTGATCGCGAGCTGGCTGCTGTCTTTGTCGAACGTTGGATCAGTTGGTAGCGAGTAGTTACCGTTAGGACCGCTTGTGCCGTCTTGCGCATCACCTGCATCATCAATGGTGTCATCCGGCGAGCTTGACCAGCTTAGGTTCGAGACAAAATTCACGTCCTCGATGCCTGCTTTTTTCTCGGTGGAATAAATCGCGAAGCGGTGCTGTTGTTCGCCAATCGCAAAGTGACGAGTCGACAGCGTGACGCTAAACTGACCATCAGCGCCTACAGTAATGGTTTGCGCTGTTTCCAAGTTACCATCGACGACAAGGTTCAACTTCTCGTTGGCGTTCGCACTACCCGCGATAACAATATCACCAGTGATGGTTTGTCCTTCCCAATCTTGAGCAAGTCGGATATTGAGGTCTGGGGTCTCTACAGATTGGTTGTTGCTTGTTTTTGAGTAAATCACTGCAGACTTGGCTGGTAGCTCAAGGGTTACGTTACCATTTTCATCTGCGACTAACTGTTCTGGAGCGTTTGCCCAGTTCGATATGATTTGTTGTTTGAAGACGGTGCCGCCAACTTGTTCTACATCGAGTTGGTTCATCAACATCGGCGAGTTGGATGTATTCATCACAACCAAGACTTCGTCGTTATCCAACGTTCGGGTAAAGGCGAAGACGCCCGCGCCCGCTTTATCGCTGCCAATCACTTTTATTTCGCCACGTGTCATGACTTTGTTTTCAGTGCGTAGCTTGGCAAGTTCTTGAATAAACAAGTACATCTCACTGTTTTGGTCGAATGAGTCTACGTAGTTGCCATCTTCACGGTACCCTCCGGCGAACATCGCATCACGCGCCGATGACATCGCCTGTTCAGTACCTTGGTAAATCACAGGAATGCCCGGTACGCTCATCATGGTGATCAGTGCTTGTTTCATGTCATTCACGCTACCTTGCGACAGAAAGCGCGGCATGTCGTGATTATCAATGAAGTTCGGCATGATGTATGGATTTGGGAACATCTCCATCATTTTCTCAAGACGGAAACGTAAATAGTCGGTCGGTTGTCCTGATGCAAATACGCGCGTCATGGTCGCTTGCAATGGGAAGTTCAGTACCGAGGTTAGCTGTTTCGGCGAACCACTTTCACCGATGTAAGTCAGCATCTTCTCTTCGCCTTCGGTGTGGTAAGGCGTAGATGTTTCGAATACTTCACCAAAAGTGAGGAAGTTGTCACGACCGGTATCAACCGCTTGCGTCATCACACCATCGTCGGCATGTAGGAAGTCGTTCCAGAAGTCGTGTTCAACAAACTTCACCGTATCGATACGGAATCCGTCGACGCCGACTTCGCGAATCCATTTTCGGTAGCTCTCTTTTAGGTAAGCGCGTACTTCAGGATCGGACGTATTAAGGTCATCCAAATCAGAGAGTTGCCAGTTTTTTTCTTGTACCGGATCGTTGTGGTCGGTGATGGTTGGCGTCCAATGGTAGCTGCCTGTGCCGTCTGTTTTACACTCGTTCATGTTGAGTGGGTACGGCAGTTCTTGCCCGGCGGGTAGTGCATTTTTAATCAAACGGAAGCCTTGGCAAGGTAGGCTTGGATCATAACTGTAAGGATCATCGTAGGTAAAGAAGTTGCCTACATGGTTGGTCACGATGTCCTGAATTAAGAACATGTTACGCGCATGCACTTCGCGTGCTAACGCTTGGTAGCTTTCCATGTCACCAAAGTGTTCATCCACTTTTTGGAAATCGCGCGCCCAGTACCCGTGGTAGCCGCCGTAGTTTTGCTCTGCATCCCACCATTGGTTAGCAACTGGCGGAGTAATCCAGATCGATGTGGCACCGAGATCTTCGATGTAGCTTAACTTATCACTCACGCCAACGAGGTCGCCGCCGCTGAATTTTTTATCCGAAGTCGGATCGAATTCGTTTTGCCCTTGATCATTAAGAGCGCTGTCGCCGTCGTTAAAACGGTCGATCATCAGGAAGTAAATGATTTGATCTTGCCAATCAGGAGATGCCACGTGGCTGCCTGTATCGATTGGTGTGGTTTCGTCGCTTCCACAGCCAGAAAGAGCAAGAGCGATCGCTAAAGGAAGTATTTTTATTTTATTCATTGGGTTAGGTAGAGTTTCAAACACAGTTTTTGCCTCCGTTATGCAGCAATGCAGAAACGATAAAGCAAAGGTTTGAAGTTGAGAGTGTCATTTCACGCCAAAAAAGACGTGAAATGATGTCACGAAGAGATGATTTTGATCTGACCGACAGTTTTAATTGAGCGGTTGCACAATAGGATATTGTATCGGGTAATGCTCTTTCGCGAGCTCGTTGTCGGATTCATCATAAAGGCGGAAACGGCACTGCTTTGCAGTTTGAGTGAGCGATAATTGTAGCACCCAACAAGCATAATGTAGCGAGTGTTTGGTTAAGCGCATTGCGTGAGGTGTGGGGTCATCATCGACGTAACAGTCAATCCTCACAACGTTTTCAAGTCGGCATGCCAGTTCGACAAAGAGCGTGTATTGCGCCCCGATATTAATCAGCTGTCGAGTCGGGACAATGTATTCCGTTGCGCCAATTAAAAGCCCCTTAGAAACCACATAATCACGCTGGTGGTTATTCTCAATGTAACGCTCCCCATCGACTTCATAACACAGGCGAAAGGTCAGGGGATGCGCCACCGGAAGTTCGGTCGTTGCCCAGAGTTCGGTGCCATGACTTAAAAAACGCTCGAAGAAGGCGGGGTAGCGCCGCCATGCGCCATCACGGTCACGGCATTCTACCGAGACCACTTTTTCAAACGCAATATTGTCCACTTCCATCCAGATTTTGCCGACAGGTTGGTCGATGTGGTTATCGTCGAAGGTATTGGCTTTGGCGTAGTACAAGCGGATCGGTTGTTGATTTAGTTGAGTTCGGTTATCCAAACATTGTTGGCGATACTGCATGGGGGAAAACGGATACCAACGACGAAAAGTGCGGTGAAAGTTCGATGGTTCTTCGTAACCAAGTTGATAGGCGATTTGCTGCGTTGTGAGTTGGGTGTCGGCAAGCAAAGTGAGTGCTTGCTTTCTTTTAGCGAAATCAACGCATTGAGAGTAGCTCATTTGCTTCTCTTGCAGTCGACGTTGCAAGGTGCGTTTGGAGACGCCCAGTTGCCTTGCCGCTTGCTCTAACTTGAGCGCGTAATTGCTGTTTTTGATGAACAAGGCGTTCAAAACACTCAGTAATTCTGGTTGCTCAATTGGCTGGTGAGAAAGCAGCAAATAAACATGTTTCACCAGGTCAAATACGCTTGAACTCGTTTTAGAATCTCGCGTTTCCCCTAGAAAAATATCGGCCGCGAGTGGATTGCTGGCTTGAACTTGTACCTGTATTGATTCGCTTAGCTCAAGCATTTCCAACTGCATTTTGAGCAAGCCAAACACCGACTCCGCCCAATTTGGCATATCGGCCGTTCTGCATTCGACTTGCAGATGGATTTGGGCATCACCATGTTGCAATGTGACGTACAAGCGGCGGTCGAATAATGAGACACTTTTACTCCACCAAAGCAGCCCTTCTTGGAGGTTAGGCGCTTCTTTCAACATCATGCATTGCAAGGCCACCAACTTCTCAATGTGCCAATATTCGCCGGCAATTCTCAGATGATTGTGACCGAGCTTTTTGCACAGAAAGGATGTAATAACGTTATCTTGAGGCAGCATGAGTTGAGTTTGGTTGCGAGCAAACATG
>NZ_WXWT01000477.1:0-7523 GCF_009904725.1 Vibrio sp. V43_P6S15P86 | reverse complement strand
CTTGTATTCCATGAAAATACAGATATAACATCAAATAACCTGAATAAGCCTGACTTAATCAGGGAAGCAGTCATCTATCAATATTGTCGTTCTTCGTTATAAATAAAAAAACAGCGCGAATAATTCGTGCTGTTTTATAAAGATTAATAGTTAAAATTCTGTCATTCCTCACCAAAAGATTGAAAAGAGAGGGAGGTCGGGATGTCACTGAAATAACCAAAGTAATAATTGGCCCCTAACAAGCGATAGCGGTTTAGCTCTGTTTGGCTCGCTACTCGCCCGGCTACCCAAGGGTATTTGTGCTTTCTTAAGAACTTAGCAATCGGTAGGAAAGCATGTCTTTCTTCTTTATCCTCTAACGTGACTGATAGTTTGATCATATCGGGACTAAAGTCAGCGACTCGCTCGAAGTTCACTTGTGATGTCGCGACTTCAAACCAAAGTGAGTAGGCGTTTTCTCTTAACTTCTCTATCAGCGCTGAGACTTTATCATAGGCGCATAGTGTTTTGTCTGCTTGAAGAGAAGGAATTACATGTTGAAAAGCGCAAGAGTGAAACTGAATCATCTGTTCGAGAAAGTATATGCCTGGTTCCCAGAGTAATGCGTCAATTCTTATCGGCACGACGACGTTACTGATTAAGTCGGGGTGAAAGGCTTCTAGCTGAAACTGTGTTTGTCGCAATGCGAGATAAAGGCTGAACAAATCTAGGCAGTACTGCATTTGTTCAGAGAGTTCGAATTGATAGACGCTTTGTTCGCCACGCGTGCCAAATCTCAACGTTAGGTGTTGGAATTCTACCTCTCCTGATTGAGTCTCGCGAATGGCTTGGCACGCGTGTTGAATGTCATTGTGCTTTAAAGCATCAAATACTAATTGATCGTCATCCGTGACGATATGTTGTACTGCGAGACCAACCAAATGTTCGTACATCGCATGTGTTGAAATAAGATTAACCAAGGTTTCCTACCACATTGATTTGTTTGTTTTCTGGAATTTCGTTGTAAGACAATACTGCCAGTCCTTGCGTAAATGTGCGTGCGTAACGAGCCAGAAGTGGACGTAACTGAGGCATAACGAGAAGAATCGGAGGTAATCCCTGTTGTTTGAGCTGTTGTCTTATCAGTGGCAAGTTTTGTTGGAACTGACCAAGAATATTCGGCTCAATTGGGAAGCTGTCTAACATTACTGTACCAGAAGATTGTGCTTGTTGTAGCGAAGTCAGTAGCATTTGTTCTAGTTCATCAGAGAGAGCATAGACATTTAATTCGTTTTTCTGTCCCGCGATCAGGTTTACGAGCGTGCGTTTTAGTGCGCAACGCACATCAGATGCCAGTAAAATCGGGTCTTTAGTGTTTTCCGCGGATTCCAACATTGTGTTAGCAATCGTACGAATATCTTTTAGTGGCACTTGGTCTAGTAACAACTGGCGATATACTTTGAGTTGCTGCGCAGGGTTAAGTGCCGCGGCTAGGGCTTCGGCTAACTTCGGTGCTTGCTGTGTCAAACGTTGCGTCATGGCTTCAACATCGTCGTGCGTGAACAACTCAGCAAGGTTTGTTTTCATTATCTTGCTAATATGAGTCGCGATGACCGTGCCATCATCGACCACTTGATAACCCATGTTCAGCGCTTTCGCTTTGTCTTGATGTTCAATCCATACTGCTGGTAATTGGTAGGCAGGATCACTGCCCAAAATACCATCTACCTCACCGTACGTTTCTCCGACTGCAATCGCCATCAAACGTTCTGGCTCGATAAAGCCTTGTTCAATCACTTCGCCATTGAGAGAAATTGTATACTGATTCGGCTTAAGGCTTAGGTTGTCTCGAATACGCACCTCTGGTAATAAAAAGCCGACTTGTTCAGATAGGTTACGGCGCACACCGCGAATACGCTGTGATAAAGGTGCACCTTGTTCTTTGTTGACTAGGTGAACGAGACGGTAACCCAGGGAAAGTGACAACGTTTGAACATGAGGAATATCTTCCCACGTAAGTGGTGTATCGTCCTCTTGCATGGCTTGTGAAAGTGCTTCGACCTCCTCGATTTGGGAGTCTTGCACGGGCTTTTTCGTTTGACGCCAACCCGCGAAAGCTAAAGCACCCGCGAAAGCAAAAAAGGCCAAATGTGGCATGCCTGGTACCATGCCTATCACAGCCATGATGCCTGCGACGGTAAACAGTGTCGCCGGGGTTGCCAGCAATTGTTTTTGCATGGTTTCCGACATGCCATTATCGCTATCATTAATTCGCGTAACGATAATCGCTGCAGCCGTTGCCAATAGAAGTGACGGAATTTGAGCTACTAAGCCATCACCGATTGTAAGTAGTGCGTAGGTTTTAAAGGCGTCAGATGCTGCGAGTCCATGCTCAAAGACGCCGATGCTGATACCACCAATGATGTTGATAAACAGAATTAGCAAACCAGCGATAGCATCGCCTCGCACAAACTTTGAGGCACCGTCCATCGAACCATGGAAATCGGCTTCGTTAGCGACTTCTTTACGACGCAATCGAGCGGTTTCCTGATCGATAAGACCGGCATTTAAGTCGGCATCAATCGCCATCTGTTTGCCCGGTAAGGCATCCAAAGTAAAGCGCGCTGACACCTCAGAGATACGTTCGCCACCTTTGGTAATTACGACGAAGTTGATGATCATCAAGATAACAAACACCACCATACCAACGACGTAGTTACCGCCAATAACGACTTCACCGAATGCTTGGATGACTTTACCTGCCGCATCCCCCCCATTATGTCCTTCTAGGAGTACGATTCGTGTGGAAGCGACGTTTAGTGTAAGACGCAATAATGTCGCGACTAACAAAATCGTTGGAAAAACTGAGAAGTCTAATGGTCGCTTTGCGGTAGTGCTGACCAGCAATACTAGGATTGCCAAGACGATATTGAAGGTAAACAACGCATCCAATAGCAGGGGAGGCAAAGGTAAAATCACCATTGCCAAAATCATTAGCAAGACAATTGGAATGCCAATGTAGCCTTTGGTTGATGTTTGAAGTTGTTTTAACCGGTTAAGCATACTTTCGTGTCCTTGGATAAACGCGGGTTAATCAGTGCTGCAAATGCTTTGGAATCGAAAAATGAGGCAAAGGAGTTGGCTCTTTTCCTTCACCTTTACGGAAGGCTTTCAATTGCAAAACGTAAGTAAGAATATGTGCCACGGCAATGTACAGTTGGCTTGGGATTGCTTGTTCAATCGCCGTGGTGTGATAGATCGAACGAGTCAACGGTGGTGAGTTGATGATCTCCACCTTGTTTTCTCGGGCGATTCGTTGAATGTGCATGGCTGTTTCGTCTACGCCTTTTGCAACCACAAATGGAGCATCAGAAAGTGAAGGTTCGTACTTCAGAGCGACAGCGTAGTGAGTTGGGTTAGTGATGATCACGTCAGCCGTTGGTACCATCTTATCGATTTTACGGCGTGCAAACTGCTGTTGAATTTGACGGATTCGCTGCTTTACTTCTGGGCGGCCCTCGTTGTTCTTGAATTCCTCCTTCAGCTCTTGTTTGGTCATACGCAGCTCTTTTAGGTGCTCCCAACGTTGGTAGGGAATGTCTACAACACCAAATAACAACAACGCAAACCCCATCAACAGTAACCCTTCAAAGAGAATAGACATCACGAGGGAAAAGCCTTGGCTTAAAGGTAAGTTTTGCATGCCTAGCAGAGGCTGTAAGTGGTTGTCTAAATAGCCATATAAGATGCCGAAGATAACGGCTACTTTGAACGTGGACTTTAAGAGCTCAACCACTGAGCGTGTCGAAAAAATGCGCTTTATCCCACTTAAAGGATTAATTTTGCTCAGCTTTGGCATAACGTTCGCCGGACGGAACATCCAACCGCCTAGTACAAGGCTGCTACCACAGGTCACGATAATAATGACGGTAAACAACGGTAATAACATGTCGATGATTACCGCTAAACTTTGTCCCAATTGCTCGACAAGCTGTTTCGGGTTTTCTAAGTCGGCTCGCGTCAGCATCATGTTGTAGCGAAAAATACCTGACATACTTTCCCAAATGCTATTGAGCTGAGAGTAAAAGTAGAGCGCTACCGCTAGAAATATCACCGCAGTAGTAAACTCTTTAGCACGAGGAATTTGTCCTTCCTGACGTGCTTTTTTTACTTTCTGCGGTGAGGCTTTTTCAGTTTTGTCCTGAGACGATTGATCGCTCATGCGCCCCCCAACATAAAGTTACTCAAGTGTCTGATGGTGTCGTGCACAAGCGCGGTGTAGCGACCCGGCACACCAGATACTGAAATTAATACGCTGAACAGGCCAAGAAGCATCGTCATTGGAAAACCTAACGCATACACGTTGAGTGAGGGGGCGGCGCGATTCATCACACCAAAACTGATGTTGGCTAGGAGCATTGAAACAATAGCAGGCAACGCTAGTGCTAAAGCAGAGGCAAACATCCAACCGAAAATATTTACAACGCCTTGCAGAGAAAGCGATGTGATTCCTGAACCGACCGGCCACACGACAAAACTTTGAATCACGATATCAATGACGAGCAAGTGTCCTTCTAGCGCGAGAAATAACAAGGTTGAAAATATAAGAAATATGCGGCCCAAAATGGCGACAGAAAGTCCGTTGATAGGATCATTCATCATTGCCATACCCAACCCCATTTGCAGAGAAACGACCTGACCAAGCATGGTGAAAACGTTAAAGAGCATGTGCAAAATTAGCCCAAACATCACGCCCCAAATCGCTTGCTCAAAAGCAAGGAATAGAGACGTCATGGAGAACAATTCGACTTGTGGCATGGGTGGCATCAATGGTGCGGTAATCACGACGATCGAGAGTGCCAGTAAGGTACGGATCCAAACGGGAATGATTGCATCACCAAAGAAGGGCATCGAAATAAATACAGCTCCCACACGAAAAAACGGCCACCAGAGTTGACCGAGTATCGCTGAGAGCTCTGCAAATGTGATGGCCATTAGCCAATCATCCCCGGTATGTTGTGGAATAAGAAATCAAACAGTTCCATGATTTTTCGGAGCATCCAATGACCCGCAAAAATCACCATCAATAGCGTAACGAGCAAACGTGGTAAAAAGCTGAGTGTTTGCTCGTTGATTTGTGTGGCGGCCTGGAAAACGGCGATACACAAACCGACAATTAGGCCAGGAACAACCAGTACCGCAACCATCAGAATGATCAGCCATACTGCATCGGAAAATAACGTTACGGTTAGTTCAGGGGTCATAGCATGCTCCTATTTAACCGAAACTGGCAGATAACGTGCCAACCGTCATTGCCCAGCCATCCACGAGTACAAACACCACCAGTTTAAAAGGGAGTGAAACAATCAAAGGTGATAGCATCATCATACCCATTGCCATGAGCACACTGGCGACAACCAAGTCGATAACCAAGAAGGGGATGAAGAGCATAAAGCCAATTTGAAAGGCGGTTTTTAGTTCACTGATGACAAACGCAGGCAAGACAACCGCAAACGAAATATCTTCAACCTTTTGGTCGAGCGGTTCATTGGCAATACGCAGCATTTGCTCAAGAGAGCTTTGATGAGTTTGTGCCAGCATGAACTCTCTCACGGGTTTCTCTGCTACAGAGAATGCTTGTATTAGCGTGATTTCACCATTGTCATACGGTTGAAATGCATTTTCATGAATATCGCTCCAAACAGGTCGCATGATCAGCAAGGTCAATGCCAAAGCAATCCCAACCAATACGCGGTTAGGAGGGCTTTGTTGAAGACCAAGGGCTTGGCGCAAAATCGCGAGGACGACGATAATCCGAGTAAAGCTCGTTGCCATCAGAATGAATGCTGGAAGAAAACTGAGCGCCGTCATCAACAACAGAATTTGCAATTTAACGCTGTATTCTTGCTGTGTGTCGCCATCAGAAACGGACAAGATAGTTAAGCCGTTGTCTGCCGCCATGGTTGGGAAAGCAAACAAAAGTGACACCAGTACCAAAAGAGGTAACCAACGGTGCCAAGCGCTCAGATTTTTCATTGTGATGCCTACCTAAGGTTATTGACCAACGCCACTCAATGCAGAGTCATGTACATCGATCAGACGAAGTCCGTACTTATCATTAACGACGACGACTTCAGCGTGACCCATTAGAGAGCCGTTTACCTTTACGTCTAAAGGCTCACCATTGAGCTTTTCAAGTTCGATAACCGTGCCTTCTCCGGCTTTCATTAAGTCCCCAAGTGGGATTTCTTTGCTTGCAACTTCCAGCGTGACAGTGACGGGAATACTTTTGAAAAAGCTAAGATCACGTTCCGCAGTTGCTGGTTCTTGTTGGAGCGTACTTTCAGCTTCAAAGTCTTCTAATTGAAAATCGTCAAAGTTCAATTCTTCTGCGTCGAATGCATTCGTTTCTGGCGCTTCGCTCATCGCTGCGGTTCCTTATCAGGGTTAAAGATCAAAACAAGTTGGCCGTCTTGCTCAGCAATACGACCTGTAAATAAAGATTGGTTACCAATGCTGACTGGAACCGTATTAAGAAGCTCAATTGGTAAAATATCGTTAGGTTGTAAGCCAACAACGTCGCTCAACGGCATCTTCTTTTTACTTAAAACAACATTCAGTCGAACAGGCGTTGCCTCTAAAGAGCGACAGAATGGTTGGTACAAATCCGTATCGGGCTGCAGTTCAAGCTGCTCGATCAGCGTTTGAATAAGGTGGCTATCTAGTTTGAGATGAATTGAGCCTTGGTGATCGTCAAACGCGATGTTTAATTGCACGTTAATTCCAATCCCTCGGGGCGCTTCGTACTCACCCATTTCCCACATCTCACCAGGTGCAAGCCAACCAATAATGATACGACTGATTCGCTCTTGTAAGCGGAGGTCACTTGCTGTCAGTGTTGTTGCTGAACGCTCAGTGCTGGCGCCATAGAACCGATCTGCCAGTTTTATTAACGTGTGAGAATCTCCATGAACAAATACCATGCCGCCTTCTTGGTGTTGATAGGTTGACGTTTGGTCTTTATCCATTTTTATCGGTGTAAAGCGATGCAAGTCTACAGAGGTTAAGCTAGCTTCCACTTTACTCGTACTGAGCCAATTTTGTAATTCAATCGTAAGGCTGGAACAAGACTCTGAAATCAAGCCTTCAAGCTTTTCACGAATGATATGAATAGGTTTGCCTAATAATTCTACATCAAGTAGTTGAATATCAGAAATAGGCTCGCTAACTCTATTTTCCATTTATATTTTACCGTGCGTTAACAATCGAAACTGTTTTAACTTAATGGCGTGTAGTCTACACAGAAATTTTAATGATCTTTTAGTTTCAAACTCTAAGATTGTGACTTTAGTTCACATGTTGCCTTGAGCATATAGTCTTAATCTTTTAATAAAATTTAAAAAGGGTTAGTTTCCTTTATAAATTGCTTAATAAGAAAATATAAAAATATTAAGCGTTTTTAGTTGTTATTAACTTTTTAAAACCATCTTCATGGTGTAACGGCTAATTTAGATAATTAAAATATAAGACATTGTTTTTAAAGC
>NZ_WXWT01000369.1:0-7567 GCF_009904725.1 Vibrio sp. V43_P6S15P86 | reverse complement strand
GTTTAAGAGTTTTACTCTATTACGCAAATATCGCACCAAAATAAAGCAATTAAAAATCAATGAGTTATTTTTCTATTATTTTTATTCAATCAAATAATTGTTTGTTTTTCCAATAAGTTGGTTGGTGTTTACCATTTTTTGTATTGATTGAATCAAAGTTTGAGTTGTGAGTGATACCTCAATTAACCGACAAAACAAAAGGGCTCCAGAGTTACCTCTGGAGCCCTTTCTAGTATTTAAGTGCTAAAGAATTAACGACGCTTTGGTTTACGTTGACCAGCTGGTTTGCCTTGTCCTTGTGGGCGACCTTGACCTTGCGGCTTGCTGCCTGCTGGGCGGTTTGCACTGTTGCCGCTGGGGCGTTGGCTGTTGCTAGCAGGGCGTTGACCACCTTTTGCTTTGTCAGAGCCGTTACGGTTGCCAGATGGTTTACCATCTTTTGAACCGCCTTCAGAGCGTTTGTTCAAATGACCACCGAAGCCCGGTTGGTTTTTGGTATGTTTCGTGGCAAAGCGGTTTGCCCCGTGACGACCAGATTTACGACGTTGTGCAGGTGTTTGTGCTTCAATGTCTTCCGCAGGAACGAGACAGCCTTGTTTGTCACCAATCAAATGTTTTTTACCCATACTGATTAGAGCTTCACGGATCATTGGCCAGTTTGCTGGATCGTGGTAACGCAACAGCGCTTTATGTAGGCGGCGTTGACGTTCACCTTTTGCTACAGGTACATCTTCACGTTTTTTATACTTCACTCGTTTCAGAGGGTTTGTCTCTGAGTAGTACATCGACGTTGCATTACACATCGGCGACGGGTAGAAGTTTTGTACTTGGTCACACTCGAAGTTGTTTTTCTTCAGCCACAGAGCAAGGTTCAGCATGTCTTCGTCTTCTGTGCCTGGGTGCGCAGAGATAAAGTAAGGGATTAAGTACTGCTTCTTACCCGCTTCTGCGCTGTACTTCTCGAACATCTCTTTAAAGCGATCGTACGTGCCCATGCCCGGTTTCATCATCAGATCAAGAGGGCCTTTCTCTGTATGTTCCGGTGCAATTTTCAAGTAACCACCTACGTGGTGAGTCACGAGCTCTTTCACGTATTCTGGTGATTCAATCGCAAGGTCATAGCGTACGCCAGATGCGACCATCACTTTCTTCACGCCTTCTACTTTACGCGCTTCGCGGTATAGGTCGATGGTGTGTTTATGGTCTGTATTTAACTTGTTACAGATGCCCGGGAATACACAGGATGGACGACGACAGTTCGCTTCCGCTTTTGGATCTTTACAGCCCAGACGGTACATGTTTGCAGTCGGGCCACCAAGGTCGGAAATTGTGCCGGTAAAGCCCGGAACTTTGTCGCGAATTTCTTCAATCTCGTTAATGATTGACTCTTTCGAGCGGTTTTGAATGATTCGTCCTTCATGCTCGGTAATTGAACAGAAAGAACAGCCACCAAAACAACCACGCATGATGTTCACAGACGTTTTGATCATGTCATACGCTGGAATTTTCGCTTTGCCGTACATAGGATGAGGAACACGCGCGTAAGGCAGGCCAAACACAAAGTCCATCTCTTCGGTCGTCAATGGGATTGGGGCTTGGTTTACCCAAAGTTCACGATCACCATGGCTTTGAAGTAACGCTCGACCAGAGTACGGGTTTGTTTCTAAATGCAATACACGACTTGCGTGGGCATAAAGAATGCGATCGTTTCTTAGTTTTTCAAAAGAAGGTAAGCGAACCGCAGTTGTCGCAGCATCGTGGCGTGATGGGCGAATCGTGATTGGTTGTGCAACTGGCTCATCTTTTTTAGTTTCACACTGAGTTTCTACTTCGTATGGGTTCTTTGGTACGAACGCTTCTTTACGAGGTTTTTCAATGCGAGAAGAATCGATAACCGTGTAGCCTTCTGGCGCGGCTGGCAAGTTCACGGCAGTACCACGAATATTGGTCATGGTGCTGATGTCTTCGCCATTTGCGATGCGATGTGCTACTTCGACAAGTGCGCGTTCTGCGTTACCGAAAAGTAGGATGTCTGCTTTTGCATCAAACAGTACCGAACGGCGAACTTTGTCTGACCAGTAATCGTAGTGCGCAACACGGCGTAGGCTGGCTTCGATACCACCTAAAACAATAGGCACTTCTTTATAGGCTTCACGACAACGCTGAGAGTAAACCAAAGTCGCGCGGTCTGGGCGTTTGCCACCTTCGTTATTGGGGGTGTACGCGTCATCGTGACGAAGTTTTTTATCCGCGGTGTAACGGTTGATCATGGAGTCCATGTTACCCGCAGTGATCCCGAAGAACAGATTTGGCTTACCAAGCTGCATGAACGCATCTTTGTTTTGCCATTCTGGTTGAGCAATGATACCGACACGGAAACCCTGCGCTTCTAGCAGACGGCCAATGATAGCCATACCAAAGCTTGGGTGATCTACGTAAGCGTCACCGGTTACGATGATAATGTCACAGCTATCCCATCCTAGGGCGTCCATTTCTTTGCGACTGGTCGGCAAGAAAGGTGCCGTACCAAAACACTCTGCCCAGTATTTTTTGTACTCATGAATAGGAGTGATGTTATTGGTCATATTTTGCTCTCTGTTCCAGGGAGCGCGAATTATAGCGATTTGAGGATCAGGTATCTATACCAAACTCATCTATTCAAGCTTAGTTCATCGAGTTTTATTTGGTTTGCAAAAATATCAAGGCTATATCGGCGATTTTATGTCTAATATCACCTTGAAAGCCTCATGGTTATAGGTCGAGTCGTGAAAAAATGTCGCAATGTTAATACAACCAATAAGCAATGGTGTGCTTATTAAAAACAACGCCTATAATCAAATCAATGCATAGGAAAATGCAAAAAGCCGAACAAGCTCTGAAAAGGTTCTAAGTCGATTGGCTTACGTTGCCAGAATCTATTTTACAAGAGGAGCAGCAGGTCCCAAATGGAATAAGGTACGTTGACTACGAACCTTGAGCATGAGGCTAATTAAAAAGGGGGCTAGGGAATGAGTGACTCAACAACAATAGCACATGAAAAAGTGCAACTGACATCCAATCCGACTCCAGTGATTGAATGGTCTTACAAGATTGATACTCGCGAGTTCGAATGCGACCAGCAAGGAATGGCAAATGCTTTTGGGTTAAATACGCCTGTCACCTGTTTAGATGATTTGTTTGAGCATATGCTGATGGGGCAACAGGAAACACTAAGGCAACGAATTTTAGAAGTGGAGCTCCTAGGTGGGCAAGGTCGTTTTTCTTGTTGCATGATGCTTAATGAAGCTCGCTTAATACATGTCACAATTAGTTTTGAAAAGCTCAATGAGCGTATTGTTCAAGGCTCTATCATCCCGCAATTGACGATCACTGGCTGCGAAGAATTAGCGAAAATTCTCGAAACGATATTTGATTTACCGAACGTAGGGGTTTTAGTCGCGGACGAAGACACCCGAATCTTAGGTTGTAACCGTGCCTTTGAATTGCAAATGGGTTATCAAAACCGTGATTTGGTTGGACTTAAAACCTATATCTTTAGCACATCTCACCATAGTCAGGCGTTTTACGACCAACTCTGGCAACATATTGATGATGAAGGATACTGGAGCGGTAATTTATTGAGTAGAACTGCAAATGGTAGTAATCAGGCACATCATCTTTGTATCTATCGGCTAACGTTTCATTCTGGACGGATCCTTTATCTCGGTTTCTCTACTGACATTTCGGCTTCCTTGTTGTGGATGAAAAATCGCTGTGAACAACAACATGATTGGTCAGCTTTTTTGCCTTCTAGAGAAGAGTTCGAACTGCAATTAGCTAATTTGGCGAACGAAAGTGGGAGTAAAGAACTCAATATTGTCATGACTCTCAGACCAAATTTTTCTGAAAAATGCTTACTTGAACAGCAACTAGGCTTCGCCGATTTTATTATGCGAAGCCGCTACACCAGTATCGCGGGTCAACTTTCTAGGGATGTGTTTGTTGTCTGTTTACAAACTCCTCACTGTCAATGGCTAAGTCCTTTACGTTTGATTCAAATTGCAATGAAAGGGTTCTTCACTGAGCTTAGGAATGAAATGGGAGCAAAAATGCATACCACTATCGTCGAGGGACAAACGGGAGTGTCAATCCTCGGCTATGATACAAACAGGCCAAAGCAAGCGTTAGCGCATGCAGCCCAGGCGATGTTGTCCTCAATTTCTGGAGAAGGTGGCTATTTTAATTTTTATAATAGTGAGCTTCATTCTGAGTTAGTCAAACGCCAGCATTTAGAGGCGTTTTTGGAAGCGCAAATAGACAGTGGGCTGGTGGATGTTCATTTTCAACCAATCATTGATAGCCGAACTGGAAAAGTCGTTAAGTTCGAGGCCTTAGCGCGCTTTTATCATGAAAGTGATGCCTATAGCACTCAAGAGATGATTACTGTTATTGAAGATTTAGAGTTGATTGCGGCTCTGGATGATGAGGTTTGTCAAGCCGCGCTCAAGCACTTTCCTCGCTTGCAAGACATATATGGCGAGGAAATAGGGTTAACCATCAATCGCTCACTGAATACTAAATTGGATTCGCTCCAGGTTCTTCAGCGTTCGCATGACCTAATTAAAGCCAGTGGTGTCGATCCTAAACGAGTCACGATTGAGCTGACGGAAACAGCGTATTTTGAGCAAGACGAAGAGCATACGCAAGCGCTAGAGCAAGTGCGCAAAGAGGGCATTAAAATTGCGATTGATGACTTCGGTACAGGGTATTCTTCTTTTTCTTACCTAGAGAAAGGGCAGTTTGATTTACTGAAAATAGACCGAAAATTCGTTAAGAACATTCAGCATGGTAATACCAGTTATAACATTGTCAAAATGGTCACTGATCTTGCTCAGCAAATGAATGTAAAAGTGGTTGCCGAGGGCGTGGAGTCAGAACAGGAGCTTCAAACATTGGCTGAAATAGGTGTGGATTACATGCAAGGCTTTTTGTTCTCTCGTGCTCGGCCTGTCGATTTGATGGAGAAAGCGGAAAGTTACGAACATTTGTTTTCGGATGTTACTGTTAAACCAAAACAAGATGATGTATTGCAATCACTGAGCCATGAAGAGGTAAGGCACCTTGAGCCCGGGGAACCATTATCGTTGGCGGTGGAATATATGAATTTAAGTCCAAGTTCGCCGTTGGTTGTCATTAACGAAAAGCGCTGTGTTGGCTTAGTTACCAAAGAGCAAGTTAACTTACACCTAACGCCTTCCATGGGGACAGAATTAGAGACTGAGCGAGAAAATTGGATTTGGAAACGTCCGGTGAACCAGATAATGAGCACGGAGTTTGTGCTCGTCAATGCGCATTTGTCCGTCGCTGCTATTCGAGAGCTAATCAAAACAGACATTCGCTTCCCGTGGGTTTTATGTGATGAAAAAGAAGAATACAGAGGCGTGTTAACTCAAGAAGATGCGTTGAAGTATCTCGCTTCTTGTTGAATAAAAAGTCTCGCTGTTCTAGTACATTTGGGGATAGACTTTCGGTGGTTTGACGATAGGTGATTTGCTATTATCGCCACCCCAAAATGACTTTTGAGCGTGCATTTAACATGATTCAACAATTGCTGGTTACTTTTCCTCCGATGCTATTTGGCGCGCAAGCGCTACTGACTTTACTTCTCATCAAGGGCGATATTTGTCCGGGCCAGAGAGGCCGTCTTCATAAAATGTTGCCAGCAGTGGCGTTATTGTGGCTTGCGGTTGCTTCTCTTCGCATTGAAGCATTTATGATCGTGTTCGCTATTTTCTATTTCTACTCTCAGGTTCAAACCAAGAAAACGCGTGAAAAAGGCCCTCTTTGGGCGATGCATTTAGCGAATGGCTTGGCTTTTGCGTATGTAAGTATTCAAGCATTTGAACAGCCAAGCTGGCCTGCGTCTATTGCGATGGCAATAATGATATTTTTCCTTGGGGCGTCATTTTCTCAATTGCTTCTGACTATCGCTCGTAGCAGATTGCAGGCATTTCACCGCATTTTGCCAGTTACGGGCATTGTGTCTGGAATGCTGCTGGTAATCGCAACGCTATTTGCTTCTTACCAGTTAAATGAAGCGACATTGAGTGCCGCAACACAACCAATTTTATTATCTTTAGCCATGCTAGTTTCTTCAATCATTGTTTGGTGCTGGCATATCTTCACACATAAAAAACCAGAAAAGGTTCAACTGAGCGTCGCCCTGTTGCTCGCGCTCGCGTCAATGACGAGCCTACAAGGTTTATTCTCTTTGGCGGCTTAATCTCGAGTCGAGAAACAGATCAATACTGCTTGTACTCAAGTTCTTTCTAGGTTGCTTGAGTATAAGGCACTCACGTTTTGGATCGCGCTCACTTTAAATTCACGTGATTACGTCTACGCTTGTTTATATACCTTGTCGAAGAGGAGAGTCGCGATGGATTTAAGCAATGTAGGTAATTTGGACAGCATTATTTTGCTAGGTATCGTCAATGAAAAGCTACGTTTAGAGTGCGACAGTTTTGACGAGTTAGTATCGGTGTATGAAATGGATGTAGAGTCCGTAGTAGGCAAGCTTGATATGCTTGGTTATCAGTACGATCCATTGACCAACCAATTTAAAGCATATCAACGCTAAACCTTCCTTAATCCATATCCCTAAGCCATCTTGATTCCGTCAAGGTGGCTTTTACATTGTAGCCTTGCGGTTGCGAAAAAGGCTTGTAAGTAACGTTTATCTTTCTCTGAGTGACGCGTTGCAGCAAATAAGCGACGCCATAAGCCTTGGCCAAAAGGTTTACTGGTAATAAGGCCTTGGCGCGAAAATTCAGAAATCGCCCAATTTGGCAGTGCTGCAACCCCTAATCCAGCGGAGACCATTTGCACTAACATCAGAGTATTGTCGGCTTGCTTCCATTTGGCGGGCTCTACCCCCGCTGGCTGCAAGAAGTGTTTTACGACGTCTAGCCTTTGTTTTTGAACCGGATAAGAGAGCATGGTTTGATCTGCGAGATCTTGCGGATCAATAACTTCTTTTTCCGCCAATGGGTGGTTGGTCGCGGTAATTAAGCGCATTTCAAAGTCGAATAAAGGTTCATAATGCACTTCAGAACGAGGTTGAATATCTGACGTGATAACGAGATCTAATTCGCCAGCCAACAATGCGGGTAGGGGCTCAAACCCAAAGCCGGACGAAAAATCCAACGTGACGCTTGGCCACGCCAATTGATATTCCCTTAGAGCGGGCATGAGCCATTGGAAACATGAGTGACATTCAATCGCCATATGCAACCGACCATTGACGTCTTCTTTCAAGCTTGCCAAATCATTTTCTGCTCTTGCGAGTTTGGGAAGAATATCTTCTGCAAGACGCAATAGGATTTCTCCCTCTGAAGTGAACTTCACCGGACGAGTTTTTCTAAGGAATAATTGTCCCCCAATCCGCGCCTCTAAATCTTTGATCTGGTGAGACAAGGCCGATTGAGTGAGATGCAACGCGGTCGCGGTCGCGGTTAGAGAGCCGGTGTCTCGAAGCGACGTGAGTGTCCGCAAATGTTTTAGCTCTATCATGAATTCCTTTCATCCTTTG
>NZ_WXWT01000314.1:0-7572 GCF_009904725.1 Vibrio sp. V43_P6S15P86 | reverse complement strand
TTCCTTTAGAGGAGCGATTAATATTTAAGCTAGAAGAAGACTTTGGCTTAGTTTTCATTCACCAGAGTGTGATAGACCTTCTTAAAAAAGACGTCAAGGACGTTTGGGTAAGGGATGTATAATTAATAGCGCCAAAAGGCGCTTTTTCTTTTATTAAAAATAAAGTATGGTCTCCCTCCTTTTAAAATGGTAAGTGTTGAATAATTCTACAGTGGTTAGGTAAATGAATAAAATAACTAAACTCGCTTTGGCTTTGTCCGTATTGACATCTGTTGTTGGGTGTCAACTGGTCTCAAATACGCCGATGCAATCGACAGCAACGAAGGAAATAATTGAAAAAGCAAAGGCAGAGTTTGATGGACAACGTTTTTATAAGTTGAATGAATATGATCAAGAAATCAACGTTTCAGATGATGGGGTCATTACCTTCAAGTCTTACTTACCACGCAGCGGCGGCTATGAATGGGTACCAATTGTGATACGCGATACTAGTTTTCGTGTTTCTTGCGATTATTTCAGTGAATATGTTGAAGCTGGAATGGTTGTTCAGGTTCAGTTTGTAGGTAAACGCGGACGCATTGAAAATTACGACAAGCAACGTTGTGAAGAGTTTGGCGAGCCAACATGGCAATAAGATCTATGGATAATTAAAGCGCCGACAGGCGCTTTTTATTTACGCCTTAATTAACGTTAGAAGAGGTTTAGACCAATCTTCGGAAGATTAGGCAAGCAATGCGTAGTATCTGGTTAACGAAAAAATACGAAAGTTGCAACAATGTACGTGTCAGTAAAGTAGGAGCGATATAGCCTCCGCGTACTGTACTCATCGTGTGTTACGTTAATTAGGAGTGTCTACCATGAAAAGCCAGAACGACAATCAAGCAAGTTACCAAGATGAACCAGATGAAGGTCGTCGCAATATGATGAAAATGACGGGTGCCAGCGTGGTTGCTATGGGAGTCGGATCGCTCTCAACGAGTTCCGTTCAAGCTGAGACGCAAATAAATCTTGGTGACACCTGGGATAAAACATTTACGAAAAGTAACCAAGTTCAACATCGCAAAGTGAGTTTTAAAAACCGTTATGGCATCACGTTGGCAGCGGATCTTTATCGACCTAAAAATAAAAGTGGCAAGCTTGCGGCTATCGTCATTAGTGGTCCATTTGGCGCTGTGAAAGAGCAGTCTTCAGGGTTATATGCTCAAACATTAGCCGAGCGAGGCTTCATTACTTTAGCGTTTGATCCGTCGTATACCGGAGAGAGTGGTGGTGAACCAAGAAACGTTGCATCACCTGATATCAATACAGAGGACTTTAGTGCAGCTGTGGACTTTATTGGTCTACAGAAAGACGTTGATCGTCAGAAAATTGGTGTGATAGGCATATGTGGTTGGGGCGGCATGGCGTTAAACGCAGTTGCTGCAGATAAACGAGTCAAAGCAGTCGCAACCAGTACGATGTATGATATGACCCGTGTAATGTCTAAAGGCTATAACGACAGTACGACGTTTGAACAGCGCACGCAAACGTTAGAGCAGCTAAGCCTGCAACGATGGGAAGATGCCGAAAATGGAACGCCTACTTACGGGCCAGTATCGCTTGAGTTAGTTGGAGGTGAGCCCCAATTTGTTGTTGAGTATGCAGCCTATTACAAGTCTCCTGAACGAGGCTTTCATCCACGAGCGATTAACTCAAATGCAGCATGGACACTCACAACGCCGCTGTCGTTTATGAATATGCCAATTCTGACCTACATTGAAGAGATATCTCCACGCCCAGTGTTGTTCATTCATGGCGAAAAGGCGCACTCTCGCTATTTCAGTGAAACGGCGTATGAAGCGGCGGCAGAGCCTAAAGAATTGATGGTCATTCCAAATGCGAATCATACGGATCTCTACGATCAATTGGATGTGATCCCATTTGATAAATTAGAGAGCTTCTTTAAGGTTAATTTAGTTTAGATCGCACTCTAGAAGACAACTGAGGAGCGGTTACTATTGTGCTCCTCAGTTCCTATTGATTGAAAAATTCTCTAGATTCTCGGTGAACCATTACGGAGAGTATTTCATTATTGTCACAAGTCGGTATGAACTTGTTTTGTAGAAAACGCCAATAAAATTGCTAAACAGCTACATGCTAGTAGAACGACACCTAAGTTTTGTGCTGTTCCAGCCATCGCTAATCCCGTCCCGATCATGATGTAGTACATGAGCCCAAATAAAGCGCCTGCGCTACCTACCTGTTGTTTATAATCAACGAGTGCGTCACTGAGTATATTGGGTATCGCAATCCCATACGACATGACGACTAACATCATTGGAGCAACAAACCAGATTGATTGGCTCAGAATCAACACACCGACTGATCCCAAACTAAGCAATACTGCTGAGAGCCAAAGTAGTTGGCTTTTTCGAACATTTTTAGACACTAGGGATTTGTTTAAATAACTCCCAAGCAGAGTGCCTAACCCCAGTACTATGCCACTGTATCCAAATTGTTCGGAGCTATACCCAAGTGCTGAGAAAGTAAATGCGCCAAGCTGGTAATAAGAAAATAGAGCAATGTTATACAAAGCAACCAGTAATCCTGAGCGCCAAATTCGCGCGTCTCTTAGCATTTTCAAGCTAAGTTGATGCAACCGTACTGGTGTCTGTTCCTTCTGTGTTTCAGGAAGTTTAATAACGTTATAAGCGAGCAATACTAACGCGATTAAAAATAAAGCGAAAAACACATAACGGTATCCACCAAGCGCTGTAAGCTGCCCGCCTAATAGCATGCCAACTACCGGGCTGATTGATATACCCATCCCCATTAAGCTGAAGACTTTACTCAGTTCTTGGCCGTCAAATGCGTCACGAAGCATGGTCTGTGTGACAACGGATCCTACCGCGATACCAAATGCGCTCAGGGCTCGCGCAGCCATGACAACAGCAAAGCTTTCGGTTTGAGTTGCGAGTAAAGATGCGCAACCATAGATAAAGAGCCCAATAAGCATGGTGGGCCTTCTTCCCAGTTTATCTGCGAGCACTCCCCAAACTACAACGCCAATGGCAAAAGCTAGGAAGTAAATCGACAATGTTTGGGCTGCTTGTGCGTGGTTTACATCAAATGATAGAGCGATTGAGCTCAACGCTGGGCTATAGATGGTTTCTACAATTTGTGGAAACATCAACATAACCAGCATGAGCCATAAAGAGGGCTTAGTATTCATATTGTTACCCATCGTTAATGAAGTTGGCGGGCAGTATAAATGAGGCTATGATTGATCTAATAACAACATAAAAACCAAATACATCAACATTCGGACAAAATGGCACTTATTGACGAAGAAACACAATTTGACGCAGACAAAATTTCTAATTGTGTAGTGGGAATTGCTGCGGATATTGGCAAGCACGACTCAGGTATGCATCAGCACAAGAAAGGGCAATTGTTGTACGCATCTCAAGGTTGTATGAGTTTTGCTCTGAAAGATTCGATTTGTATTCTGCCCCCGACAAAGGCGGTTTGGATCCCACCTAATACGCCGCATCGCGCACTGATGACGAATGTGGTTGCGTATCGATCTTTGTATTTTGATTGTGAGGTGTTTGCGTGTCCGAGTAAGATCACGATGATAGAAGTGAATAATTTACTCCAAGCCCTCATTGATAAAATGTCATTTTGGGAGTGGGATAAGCATAACAGCGAGATGCTAAATACGACAGCACTCTTCTGGGAGGAGTTTTATGCTGCGAAACGTTATTTGTTTCAGTTGCCTTTGCCATCACATCGGCGCTTAACAACATTTCGCCGGGAGTTGGTTGAACCTTCATTTCTCGCTCCTTCGCTTACTACTCTTGCAAGCAAAGTGGGGGCAAGTACTAAGACGGTAACACGATTATTTAAGTCGGAAACGGGTATGAATTATCAAGATTGGCGTCAACAGTGGAGGCTCTTAAAAGCAGTTGAATTGTTATCAACGGGAATGCAAGTCAGCGCCGTTGCTGATTGGATGGAGTTTTCTTCAGACAGTGCTTTTATTGCATTTTTCAAAAAGCAAACTGGGCAAACACCGCTAATGTTTATGAAAACTAGACCTTAAAACATCACGATGCTTACGTATTTCTTTAGTACAAATTTGGGCTTTATAGATTCCGTATATATTGGTTCACATAGGGAAATGCTATCGAGCACGTTACTTGTGCTTACTCGGCAGTTGACGAAAATATTGAGTAGCAAAATCAACAAAGGCTCGGGTGCGTTTTGGTTGATGTCGGTCGTGATGGTAAAGGAGTGAAAACTCCACACTCGGAATGCTCCAGTCGGTAAACACTTCTTTTAGCTTGCCTGTCTGGAGTTCTTGTTGGCAATAAAGTGCTGGCACACGGATGATCCCATTTCCCGCCAAGGCTGCTTTTATCATTACTCTGCCGCTTTTACATCGTAACTGCCCACGTATTTGGTGCTCCGTTGACTGCTTTGTATTTGTGTTCTCGAATGCCCAGCGTGTCACACTACCTGTCAAACAAATGTGTTTTTCTAAGTCTTTTGGATGCGAAGGATAGCCATGTGTTTCTAAATAGCTTGGGCTTGCGTACGTCCCCATTTCTACATCAATCAGTTTGCGAGCGATAAAGTTGGAGTCTTCTAACTTTCCCATTCGAAAAGCGATATCGAATTCATCCGCGATTAAATCGACACGATGGCTGCTAAAATCTAAGTTAATGCTCACTTGTGGGTGTTGGATTAGAAACTGAGCAACGATATCTGCGACAACGTCTTCTCCTAAATAGCCCCCCACGCAGTTGATACGAATTTCACCTCTTAAGTCTTCTACATCATCAACCACTGCCATAACAGCTTGATCAATATTGTGAAGGGCTGTTTCACACTGTTTATACAGAACCTTGCCTGCTTCGGTGAGGTTCAGTGTTCGAGTGGTCCTTTGTAGCAAAGTAACACCAATCTGTTGTTCCAGATTTGTTATTTGACGTGAAACGTGTGAGCGAGAAACGCCAAGTTGCTCTGCTGCTTTCGTGAAGTTTCCTAGTTGAGCGATTAGGACGAAAGAGCGGATATCCGCAAGGTTGATGTGTGTTTGCATGATGACTTCTGCGTAATTCAAAAAAGTATTGTTGCAGTATAACAACAGTGTTTCAACTAGGTCGGTATATATCAACAAAAAAAGTTTTCTTAAACTTATCGCCATTGAGGTAAACCGTTCTATTAAGGATTCAAAATGAAAAAGTTAATTGTTATTACAGGCGCTAGTTCAGGCATTGGTGAAGCGATTGCACGTCATTTCAGCGAACAGGGCCATGCACTTCTTTTGTTAGCAAGACGTGTAGAACGTTTAGAAGCATTAAACTTACCAAATACGCTTTGTGAAAAGGTAGATGTGACCGATAAAGCTTCTTTTGAAGCGGCGATTGAGAAAGCTGAAGCGTTGTATGGGCCGGTAGATGCACTTGTAAATAACGCAGGCGTTATGCTTCTAGGCCAGATAGATACTCAGGACGCATCGGAGTGGAAGCGCATGTTTGATGTGAACGTACTTGGCTTGCTCAATGGTATGCAGTCCGTTTTAGCACCGATGAAAGCGCGTAACAGTGGTACGATCATTAATATCAGCTCTATTGCGGGCAAGAAAACATTTCCTGATCATGCCGCTTACTGTGGTACCAAATTTGCGGTTCATGCGATTTCTGAAAACGTACGTGAAGAAGTCGCATCATCGAATGTTCGCGTTACGACTATTGCACCTGGCGCTGTGGAAACTGAATTACTTTCCCATACTACGTCTCAAGATATTAAAGATGGCTATGATGCTTGGAAAGAGGATATGGGGGGCGTGTTGGCAGCCGACGATATTGCACGAGCAGTGCTGTTTGCTTATCAGCAACCGCAAGGTGTATGTGTTCGCGAAATTGCTTTGGCACCAACAAAACAGCAACCTTAACATTAATTTACAGCGACTTCTGGATCATTAGGGCTGTGAATATTTGCACACCGATTCGTGATTGATATGGCATCTTTCAACTAAGTCGTATGAAAATTTAGGTTACCCATTTAAGTCCGTAGCCTAAGTGTGTTATTGCTTATACCCAAGTTACTCAAGGTGAGAAAAAACTTTGAGTAATTTGGGTTTTTATTTGGTCTCAATTTTTAGTATGTCGCTCTATTGGGGTCAGCGGGCCACAGTCGTAAAGAAAAGGAGAAGGTGACGTAAAGCAAAATGAAGCAATAGCCATAGCTTAATGAGAATTGATTTCATCAACGTCACAAGCCGTTACAATTATCCGTTAGGTATTATACTTTGTGGGTGGTTAATATTTAACCAAACAAGGAGGTGTGTATGAAACGATTCGCGAACATACTTTTTGCAACACAAGGATTGCCTGGTCATAGTGAGGCGCTCGAACAAGCGATGAGGATCGCATCCAGCAACAAAGTACCTGTTTCAGGGCTAATTGCGTGCCCCGATTTCCCCGCGGATATGCTCCAGTATCAGCAAAGTTATGAGCAATCGCTACAAGACTCCCTCAAACAAAGCATTCAGGAATACAGACAGAAGCTCGATCTTTCTGAAGATGATCTGGCATTTCCTCTTACTGTGAAAAGCAGTGAAAAACCCGCTGTCTGTATCATAAAAGAAGCATTAGCTGACAACAAAGATCTTATCATCAAAGAAGCTGAACCACTCGGTGAAGGCGCTGAAGGCTTCAAAGCCATTGATATGACACTGTTACGCAAATGTCCTTGTCCATTATGGTTACACCGACCGATTGATAAGCCGAGAGACAAACGCCGTGTGGCTGTTGCTATAGATCCGTTAACGGCGAGCGATGAACAGCACTCATTAGCGGTGCGTTTACTTGAATTATCTCGTTCAATAGCCGACACCTGTGACAGTCGTTTACATGTGATTTCTTGCTGGGAATATTACTTAGAGAATTACCTACATGACAATGCTTGGATTCAAGTCGACGATGCTGAGTTGAAACATGAACTCGACAAAGCAAAAGCCGATCATAAACAAGCTCTACAACAACTGCTGGAAGAGTCGGGGATTACGGGTGAAATTGTGATTCATCATTTACACGGAAAGCCTGATGAAAAAATCCCGGATTACGTAGAAAGCATAGAAGTGGACGTTCTAGTCAT
The DNA here is from genome assembly GCF_009904725.1 of Vibrio sp. V43_P6S15P86. NCBI lineage: Bacteria > Pseudomonadati > Pseudomonadota > Gammaproteobacteria > Vibrionales > Vibrionaceae > Vibrio > Vibrio sp. V43_P6S15P86. Next base: position 426 of record NZ_WXWT01000314.1, on the reverse strand, counting down.
GGGTACCTTAGCGAGAACTGGGATATCTGGCTATGTCATTGGTAATACGGCTGAAAATATTTTGCAATCGATTAACTGCAGTTTGGTCGCTCTTAAGCCCGATGGTTTTGTCTCACCGATTCAGTAATTAGGGTGTAACAAAGTTGGGTTTAAGTGATTGTTTTAGGTAAAGGAGGGAGATGGATCTCTAGAACATGGAATTATCAATGTATCAATAAGTTATCAGAGGAGAGTGACATGAAAAACCTATGCCCGAAATGCCACACAGAAATGATAGAACGTTCGAACGTTTATGTTTGTCCGAGAAATGATATCGGTGACTGCACCTACGATGCGTTCGAGTTAACTGATGACGATAATCCATACACATTCAGTCGAGAACACGTAAGTAGTGATCTACGTTCTTACACCGTAGCGGACAGCAAG
>NZ_WXWT01000455.1:0-27916 GCF_009904725.1 Vibrio sp. V43_P6S15P86 | reverse complement strand
CTTCGTGGTTCTGCTCTTCATCTATTTGGGGGCAAGAATCGGTGGTATCGGCATTGGTTTTGCCGGTGGTGCTGGGGTCATTGCGTTGTCTTTGATCTTGGGCGTACCAACAAGCCAAGCTTACATTCCCGTTGACGTAATTTTGATCATCATGTCTGTAATCACCGCTATCGCAGCAATGCAAGTAGCGGGTGGTTTAGACTGGATGGTGCAAGTTGCTGAAAACTTTTTGCGCAAGCATCCTGAGCGCATCACCTTTTATGCGCCTATCGTAACTTACCTAATGACATTAATGGCGGGTACTGGCCACACGGCATTCTCTACTTTGCCAGTGATTGCAGAAGTAGCGAAAGGCCAAGGCGTGCGCCCTTCTCGTCCACTGTCTATCGCGGTCGTGGCATCGCAAATCGCTATCACCGCATCACCAATCTCAGCGGCTGTTGTAGCGTTCGCGGCAATGCTGCACCCATTTGGCGTTGACTACCTAACACTACTAGCAATCTGTATCCCAACGACGTTTATCGCGTGCATGATCGGTGCGTTCGTGGCGAACTTCATGGGCTGTGAGCTAAAAGACGATGCTGAATACCAAGAGCGTCTAGAAAAAGGCTTAATCAAGCTAAATACAGAAGCAAAACGCGAAATCCTGCCAACAGCGAAAAAAGCAACCTTCATCTTCCTAGGCGCGATCGCCTTTGTTGTGTGCTACGCAGCGGCTATCTCTGGTTCAGTAGGCCTAATCGAGAACCCTGCACTTGGCCGTAACGAAGCAATCATGACGGTAATGCTAGCAGCCGCAGCAGCTATCGTAATGAGCTGTAAAATCGACGCTGGCAAAATTCCAGCAGCAGCAACATTCCGCTCTGGTATGACAGCGTGTGTGTGTGTTCTTGGTGTGGCATGGCTAGGTTCTACGTTCGTTAACGCGCACGTTGACGGCATCAAAGAAGTGGCTGGTGCGCTACTAGCAGACTATCCATGGATGCTAGCACTTGTTCTATTCTTCGCGTCTATGCTGCTTTACTCTCAAGGTGCAACCACGGTTGCGCTAATGCCAGCAGCACTTGCTATCGGTGTAGCACCACTAACCGCCGTTGCGTCTTTCGCAGCAGTAAGTGCGCTATTCGTACTGCCAACTTACCCAACGCTACTTGCGGCGGTTGAGATGGACGACACGGGTTCGACGCGTATCGGTAAATACGTATTTAATCACCCGTTCTTCGTACCTGGTGTGGTAACCATTGCATCTGCGGTAGCACTTGGCTTCGCATTCGGTGGTCTACTGCTCTAGTGGAAACAGAGTCTTACTCGGGGAGCTTCGGCTCCCTTTTTTATTGCCTGTCGTCTTGAATTATGCTCAATAAATCTTCATTTTCATGAAACTTATTGACTCTCCTCCGGGTCTGATTGAGTTACACTAACGGCAATTATCTAAGATGAATTGACTCTTTTATGCGCGCATTACTTTCCGTTTTACTCTTAGGGCTCATTACCTTTTCCACTCCGTCTTTAGCTTTGTTTGGCAAAGACCAGTTTAACAGTAGCCAGAACAACAGTTTTGGTAGCAGCAGCGACAGCTTTGTTCCGGTTGATCAGGCGTTTCCATTTAACTTTTACCAGCAAGATGACAAATTGATGCTCGATTGGCAGGTACGTGACGGGTACTACCTATATCAAGAGCGCTTGTCTGTAGCTGGTGAGAAAGTATCGCTAGGCGAACTGCAAATGGAAGACGGTACACCGCATAAAGATGAATTCTTTGGTGACGTGCATATCTATACTCAACCTCTCTTCGTTAATGTACCAATGCATGATTGGCAAGACGGTGCGCGCGTGGTGGTGCAATACCAAGGTTGTGCGAAAGCAGGCTTCTGTTACCCGCCAGAAACTCGCGTGATTCCTATCAGCGCGTTTACTTCGTCGAACTCAGATTCAACGGCGGCGACAACTGCACCAAAAGCAGAACAGGCACCAGCAGCAACGCCACCAGCGGCGCAATCATCTACGTCTGGTGACACATCATCAGCGCCAGTAACACAGCAAGATAGCCTTGCAGCCAACCTTGCTGATAACTGGTGGACACCACTTCTGTTCTTAGCGCTTGGTGTGGGCTTGGCGTTTACCCCTTGTGTGCTGCCGATGTATCCCATTCTCACCAGCATCGTGCTTGGTAGCGGCAAACTGAGCCAACGTCGTGCGCTTGGTTTGTCATTTGTTTACGTACAAGGCATGGCGCTGACTTACACGCTGCTCGGCCTTGTGGTGGCATCTGCAGGTATGCAGTTCCAAGCGGCGATGCAACACCCTTATGTGCTGATTGGCTTGAGCGTACTGTTCATCGCACTCGCTTTGTCTATGTTTGGTCTGTACTCATTACAGCTACCAAGCAACGTTCAAACGTGGTTAAACAACCTCAGCAACAAACAGCAAGGCGGCAGCAGTGCAGGCGTGTTTGCAATGGGGGCAATATCTGGCTTGGTGTGCTCACCATGTACCACGGCACCTCTATCTGGTGCGCTACTTTACGTTGCACAAAGCGGCGATTTGCTTACCGGTGGTATAGCGTTATACGCGCTGGCGATGGGCATGGGTATTCCGCTGATTCTTGTTGCGGTCTTCGGCAACAAACTGCTACCAAAAGCAGGTGGTTGGATGGACCGAGTGAAAACACTCTTCGGCTTTATTCTGCTTGCCGCACCTATCTTCTTACTAGAACGCATCATGCCAGAAATGTGGTCAACAATTCTGTGGTCAACACTGGGCATCGCTGCCTTTGGTTGGCTGTATCATGTGAAAAACAGCTTGGAGTTTGGTGGCTGGAAACAAAGCGCCGTTGGCATCATCGCCGTATTGGGTTTGCTCGCGTCAGCACAGCCAGTATTAAATTACTGGTTTGGTAATAACGCAACGCAAGCTCAACAAACTTCCGTAAGCTTTACACGCATTGCCAATGTTGCAGAGTTGGAAGAACAACTAGCGCTAGCCAAAGCAGCTGGCAAACCTGTGATGCTCGACTTCTACGCCGATTGGTGTGTGGCGTGTAAAGAGTTTGAGAAGTACACCTTCCATGATCCAAGCGTCGAAGCCAAGCTAAAAGACTTTGTTCTTCTGCAAGCTGATGTAACCAAGAACCAAGTGCAAGATATTGAGTTACTCAAACACATGAACGTGCTTGGCTTGCCAACAATCGAGTTCTGGGATGCGAACGGCAAACACGTTTCAAACGCGCGTTTAACTGGTTTTATGCAAGCCGAGCCTTTCTTAGAGCACATCCAACAATTCTGATCACCAGATATTCAAACGCCAGTGATGACCACTGGCGTTTTTTATTACCCAGATTTGAATGAGAAAATTGCGCTTATATGCAATTTCCCTAATAAAAGTCGATTTGGTTCAGACTTTTAGCGAATAAATATTGTCCACTCTCTCAAAGCTGGACAATAATAAATTTAACGAAATAGTCAAAAGTGTTTAACGTCATGGATTCGACCTACACCATCATCATTGCAGATGATCACCCACTCTTCCGTAATGCCTTGTTTCAATCTATCCACATGGCAATCAGTGGGGCAAATTTGCTGGAAGCGGACTCACTCGACGCACTACTGGCTTTGTTAGAGCGAGAAGAAGAGCCAGATTTGGTGCTATTGGATCTCAAAATGCCAGGAGCAAATGGTATGTCTGGCTTGATTCACTTGCGAGCAGAACACTCAGATTTACCAATCGTCGTCGTCTCAGCGAGTGAAGAGCCAGCGATCGTGACACAAGTGAAAAGCCATGGTGCGTTTGGTTTTATTCCGAAATCGAGCGATATGCGCGAATTGGTGAATGCGCTCAATCAAGTGCTCAATGGCGACCCGTATTTTCCTGAAGGGCTGATCACCAATAACGCGGCATGTAATGACTTAGCGGAGAAGATTGCCGCGCTAACGCCACAGCAATATAAGGTGTTGGGGATGTTGTCAGATGGCTTACTGAACAAGCAAATCGCCTACGAATTGAATGTTTCAGAAGCCACCATCAAAGCGCACATGACGGCGATTTTCCGCAAGCTCGGCGTAAAAAACCGCACACAAGCAGTCATCATGCTAACGGAGATGAACGACTAGGTTCACTCCTCGTCAGCGAGCAGGCTTTGCTCGCTTGGCAACCGGATACCTACTTTGGTGACTTGTTGGTCAACGACATCGGCAATGATCCATTGCAAGCCTTGCCACTCGAATTGGTCCCCTAACACTGGTGTACTCCCCAATTGTTCTTCTACAAGGTTTCTTAAGCTTTTATCGAGTGATTCATCGCCCAAGTTCAGGCCATACATCATCGCAATATCGGCAAGGTTCACTTCAATATCTAGGAAGAAATCACCAAAGAATCGTGCCAATGACGCTTTCTCAGGCGCTTCACTAAATAGCAAGCTCAGGGCATCCAAATCCTTTTCTTGCGCCAACACACACAAGGTATCGTCTTCTTCGAGGCGCGTACTACCTGACGGATGCAATAACGCTTTATTGCGAAATACTGCGGCGATGCGCGTTCCATCCGGCATCGAAAGACTACGCAATGGTTCACCAATACACCATTTATCCGCTTTAAGCTTATAGATAAACAGTTCCCACTCACTAGTTGGGTAAATCTCCACACCTGTGCGTGAAATTGGCTCAGGTTTAGAAGGTAGCTCTACCTTCGCCAGAGACATCGCTTTAGTCAATGTGCCACCTTGTACAATCAAAGAGACCATTACCACGAAAAACGCCAAATTGAAGTACAACTGCGCATCTGGCAATCCTGCCATCATTGGAAATACCGCCAGAATAATTGGGACAGCACCGCGCAAGCCCACCCAAGAAACAAACCACTTTTCACGTGGTGTGAAACTCTTGAATGGCAGTAAACCGATCCAAACCGAGATTGGACGGGCAAATAAAATCATCCCAAAGGCCAGCGCCAAACCAGGCAACGCAATAGAGAGCAAGTTGGAAGGCGTAACCAATAAACCAAGCACGAGGAACATACCGATTTGAGCTAGCCACGTCATGCCATCTAGCACATGAAGAATGGAATGGCGGCTGCGTGTTGGACGATTACCTAGCAGTAAACCAACCAGATAAATTGACAGAATACCGCTGCCACCTAATGCATTAGATAAAGCGAAAATCAGCAAGCCACCACTGACGGTTAAAATCGAATATAAGCCATCCGGCAGTTGATTACGATTGATGACCTTCCACAAAATCCAGCCACCAGCAAAACCGAGTAAAGCGCCAATACCAAACTGCTTAAGAAAACTGAGCGCCAAAAAGCCCACACTCAAATCTGCATCTGGGTTCGCTAAAATAGCAATCAGAGTAACAGTCAGAAACACCGCCATAGGATCATTGGTGCCGGATTCAATTTCCAGCGTTGAGCCAACACGTTCGTTAAGACTACGACCTTTGAGTAGAGAAAAAACCGCGGCAGCATCTGTGGAGCCGACAATCGCACCAACTAATATACCTTGCAGCAAGTCTAAGTCGAATAACCACGTTGCCATCAGCCCGGTCAAAATAGTGGTGATCGCAACCCCAAACGTTGCCAAGGACACCGAAGGCCATAACGCCACCCTAAAGCTGGCAACCCGTGTTCTCATACCACCATCGAGCAAAATGATGGCTAATGCGAGGTTACTGACCAAGTAAGCGATCGAAAAATTATCAAATAAAATACCGCCTAAACCGTCTTCCCCCGCCAGCATTCCAACGGCTAAAAATACCAAAAGAATTGGGATTCCCAACTTAGAGGAAACTGGGCTTAAAAGAACGCTAAGTGCGATTAACAACGCACCTATAAGAAAAAAACTGTTAATGGTGTCTGCGTCCATTCTCACCCTCCCTTAATGAAAAACGATATGCTTGTGATGAGCTAAGGCGACTTCGTTAATAAGTTAATGCCTTAATCTGCCTCCTCCTTAAACCGTCCCAAAGCGCGAGGTTGTACGAGAATGACTCAGTTATATTACTTTATTGTGCGCTAAAACGGTGATTTGGTACGAAAACTTTATGTAAATAAATTACTTGTGAATTTTTCACGCCAATTTTTTCGCTGATTGATAAAAAGAAGAACGCAGAATGTTTCTGTTAAGGATCGCTAAAATCAATGAAGAAAAAATTAATCACGTCTCTTATTCGTGCTTTTTATCATTTCTTTCCTTAGACCTTTGGCTAATTTAACAGCTTTTTAACATCAATAAATAACCCTAACTTTTCTCTAAGCGACCATATCACGGGAGTTTTTTATTTTTTATACCCCGACTAAAGTTGAAAAGAGTTCTTGCCAACACCTTGCTAATGTACATGTTGAAACATTTTTTTAACAACAATACCAATCGTAAGGAGACGGCAATGGCATTTGAAAGCGAAGAAAGAGCCAAAGCCTATTGGGACAAAAACGTGAAGCTCATGATTGGCCTTATGGTCATCTGGTTCGTAGTGTCTTTCGGCTGCGGCATTTTATTTGTCGACGTACTTAATCAATTTCAATTAGGTGGATACAAACTTGGTTTCTGGTTTGCTCAGCAAGGCTCCATCTACACCTTCCTAGGTATTATTTTCTATTACGCATGGAAGATGCGCCAAATCGACCGTGAATTCGGCGTAGATGAGTAAGGAGTAACTCAGATGGATTTGAAAACTATTACCTACCTGGTTGTTGGTGCAACCTTCGTCCTCTACATCGGTATTGCGATCTGGGCGCGTGCGGGGTCAACCAAAGAGTTCTATGTCGCAGGTGGCGGGGTAAACCCAATCGCTAACGGTATGGCAACCGCTGCTGACTGGATGTCGGCGGCATCGTTCATCTCAATGGCAGGCCTAATTGCCTTTATGGGTTACGGCGGCTCCGTATTCCTAATGGGTTGGACGGGTGGTTACGTACTGCTTGCACTGTTACTCGCCCCTTATCTACGTAAGTTTGGTAAGTTTACGGTGCCAGAGTTTGTTGGTGAACGCTTTTACTCGAACACGGCACGTATCGTGGCGGTTATCTGTCTTATCATCGCATCGGTCACTTATGTTATCGGCCAGATGAAAGGCGTTGGCGTTGCCTTCGGTCGCTTCCTAGAAGTTGATTACTCAACAGGCCTACTGATTGGTATGTGTATCGTATTCATGTACGCAGTACTTGGCGGCATGAAAGGCATCACATACACGCAGATTGCTCAATATTGCGTACTCATTCTTGCTTACACTATCCCTGCAATCTTTATCTCTCTGCAACTTACAGGTAACCCGCTACCTCAGATTGGCCTCGGGAGTACCATTCAAGGCACCGATGTTTATCTTCTCGATAGGCTCGACCAAGTGGTGACCGAACTCGGCTTTAGTGAATACACTACGCAGGTTCGCGGTAGCACACTAAACATGTTCGTTTACACCATGTCATTGATGATCGGTACTGCGGGTCTACCACACGTTATCATCCGTTTCTTTACGGTACCTAAGGTACGTGATGCGCGTACTTCTGCAGGCTGGGCACTTGTGTTCATCGCTATTCTATACACAACAGCGCCAGCGGTTTCAGCAATGGCTCGTCTAAACCTAATGGATACCGTTAACCCAGCTCCGGGCCAACACCTTGCGTATGATGAGCGCCCTGATTGGTTCAAAAACTGGGAAACAACAGGTCTATTAGGCTTTGATGATAAGAATGGCGATGGCCTGATCGAGTACACCTCAAACCCTGACACCAATGAATTGCGAGTTGACCGTGACATCATGGTACTAGCAAACCCAGAAATAGCCAAGCTACCAAACTGGGTCATTGCACTCGTAGCCGCTGGTGGCCTCGCTGCAGCGCTATCCACAGCAGCGGGTCTGTTGCTTGCTATTTCGTCGGCGATTTCCCATGACTTAATTAAAGGGGTTATAAATCCGAACATATCCGAGAAGAAGGAGCTGCTTGCCAGCCGAATCTCGATGGCGGTGGCAATCGCAGCTGCAGGCTATCTCGGATTGAATCCTCCTGGCTTTGCCGCTGGTACGGTAGCGCTCGCCTTTGGTCTTGCTGCGTCATCCATCTTCCCTGCGTTGATGATGGGTATCTTCAGCAAAGGCATCAATAAAGAAGGCGCAATCGCCGGTATGATTGCCGGTATCAGTATCACACTGTTCTACGTATTCCAGCACAAAGGCATCCTATTCGTTGCTGACTGGAAATATCTAGAAAGTTGGGGAACCAACTGGTTCCTAGGTATTGAGCCAAACGCGTTTGGTGCTATCGGCGCACTATTTAACTTCATCGTCGCATTCGCTGTCTCCAAAGTAACAGCAGAAACGCCACAAGAAGTAAAAGACCTAGTCGAACACGTTCGCGTGCCAGTAGGTGCTGGTAGTGCAGTGGATCACTAAAAACTAATCAAAACCACAAAAGCCCCGTTTGGAACCAGCCGTCCGGGGCTTTTTTATTCTCACTTTTCAGTTACCATATTCGCAGTATGTCGTTGCAAGGAAGCCAAGATGTTCAAAAACAAGCACTTTATTCTCGCTCTACTGATTGCGCCAGTTCTCTCTTTGATCGCTTACTTCGGTACCGATATGGCCCTCAGCGAGAAACCCCACGCGGCGCAAGAAGGGGAAACTTACAAACTCGCGAGTAAGTCTAATTGTCGTTACACCAGTGGTCTGTGTGATATGGAAAATGGCGATTTTAAAGTGAAATTTCGCTCTGAAAAACTCACTAAAAATAACTTAGAATTGTCACTCAACGCCGCTTACCCACTCGAAGGGGTTAAAGTTTCTATTGTGAGTGACAAAGAGAAAAACGCTCAACCGATTGATATGAAGCCCGCCGATCAAGCAGGCCAAAGCTGGTACATTACCTTACCAAGACCAGCATCCGCAGAAAGCTGGTTAAGAGTCGTCATTCAATCTGGAGGCACACTTTATTACGGCGAAACACAAACCGCGTTTGTGAAGTACGAAACCTTATTTACAGAGTAATGGCCACAGATAAAGACACCGATATCCAAAACGTCGATACCTCATTGTCACCTCAGGACTAAATAATTCCCTCTCTGCCGACGCTTTTACGTCGGCTTTTGTTTCCGTAAGTCTTTCTTCAACAACCTCTTACTCTAAAAAGGGTTGCCAACCCACCACTTAATTGATAATAATTATCATTACATTTAACGAGAGGTGGTTATGGACAACAAACGGGACATCTTCAACGCATTTTTTAAAGCACAAGATAGATTCCTTCTCGCCGCACCACACGGCTTTGAGCCAGACGTAATTCATGACTATATTCATTGGGGAATGGTGTTGTCTTCCTGCTATGAACACGGTGCCGATGAAGAAAATCTATTGTTGTGTGAGCTGTTTTTGCGTCAGGTTTATTTCCATCTACTAGACGCAATTCAAGACTCCACTCGCAGTCGCATCTTCCGTAGTGTCTGTCTCGATTCTATCCATACGCCATTATTTTGCCTCAAACGCTATTATTACCAGTTTGAACAAGGCGACGTGAAATTTCTCGCACTACAACAACAATTACGCCTGATTCAAATCTCACTCGATTAACCAAAAGGATCCCTACCATGAGCACCGAATTCCGCATAGAAACTGACAGTATGGGCGAAGTAACAGTCCCTGCAGATGCTCTCTACCAAGCCCAGACTCAACGCGCCGTCGATAACTTCTCATTCAGTCAACATAAAATGCCATCTGGTTTTATCAAAGCGTTAGCACACATCAAGCAGACTGCGGCACTCACCAACGCACAGCTAGGGCTGCTTGAGGGAGATATTGCCAACGCGATTGCTGACGCAGCTCAAGCAATTATCGAGGGCAATCATATTGAGCAATTTCCAATTGACGTATTTCAAACCGGTTCAGGCACCAGCTCAAATATGAATGCGAATGAAGTGATTGCAACACTGGCCTCCCAGCATCTAGGCGGCACTGTCAGCCCTAATGATCACGTCAACATGGGACAAAGCAGTAACGATGTGGTGCCAACCGCAATTCAAGTTAGCGCAGCATTAGCCATTGAAAAACAGCTCTTTCCGGCCTTGTCACACCTCAGCCAAGCACTAGAGTCTAAGCAGCAAGCACTGAAAGATGTTGTAAAAACCGGGCGCACTCACTTAATGGACGCGATGCCTATTACCTTTGCTCAAGAGCTTGGCGGTTGGCAGTTCCAAATCGAGCACGCAAAACAAGCGATTGAGCAAGCACTGCCAGCGGTAAAAGCCTTAGCCCAAGGTGGTACGGCGGTTGGAACGGGGATCAATGCCGAACCACGCTTTGCGGACTTATTCGCTAGCAACCTGACACAATCGACTCGTATTCAGTTCACAGCCAGTGATAATTTCTTTTTCAATTTAAGCAGCCAAGATGCGATCGTCGCCCTATCGGGACAGCTCAAAACAGCAGCAGTTGCGATCATGAAGATCGCAAACGATCTTCGTTGGATGAATTCAGGCCCATTGGCTGGTTTAGGTGAGATTGAATTACAAGGCTTGCAACCGGGTTCTTCCATCATGCCTGGCAAAGTAAATCCTGTGATCCCAGAAGCCGCAGCTATGGCCTCAGCGCAAGTCATTGGTAATGACACCACGATTACCGTCGCGGGCCAAGCAGGCAACTTCCAACTAAACGTCATGCTACCTGTCATTGCTCATAACGTATTGGAGAGCATCGATTTACTCGCTAACAGCGCAACGGCTTTAGCTGATAAAGCCATTGCAACATTCGAAGTTCGTCAAAATAACTTGGATGTAGCGCTCGCCAAAAACCCAATTTTGGTCACGGCCCTCAACCCGGTCATTGGCTACCTAAAAGCGGCAGAAATCGCGAAGAAAGCCTATAAGCAGGGTCGTGCGATTATTGATGTCGCAGCAGAAGAAACCGATTTAGATAGAGCCACGCTAGAACGATTGCTTAATCCCGCAAAACTCACCCAAGGTGGCGTCGCGGAATAAGCGGCAAACTCAGCCTACAAACCAAAATAAGATTACAAACACAGAGACCTCCATTCGGAGGTCTCTTTTATAGCAACGCTAAAACACTCTAAATCTATGCGACGCGGTTGAGCACCGAACGCAATTTAAGCGGCTTAACTGGCTTCGCAATAAAGCTGAACCCATTTGCCTTGATGCCATCAAGCATATCATCGGTACGATCCGCGCTGATGATGACACCTTCAAAGCAGCTGCCTAGTCTCAAGCGACATTGCTGTAGCACTTCCAAGCCAGTACGACCATCATCAAGTCGGTAATCGGAAAAAATCACGTCCGGAATCCAACCATCCTCGAGTGCTTGTAGACTTTCGACCAAATCGGTCGCCACTCGCGTATCGCAGCCCCATCGAGACAGTAAGTTTTCCATACCGACTAAAATATCGGGCTCATTATCCACACATAGAATTCTTAGATGACCAAGTTCAGACTGGTTACTCATTGCCACGTGAACTGGGTGCGGCTGCACATGATCGGCTTTATCAAGCGTGATAGAAAAGACACTGCCTTTCCCAACCCAAGAACGCATCGAAATTTCATGCCCGAGCACTTGAGCAATTCCCTTGGAAATCGCCAAACCAAGCCCGAGACCTTGGTCGGAACGAACTTGAGTTCCGCGATTAAACTCTTCAAAGATCTCTTGCTGCTTCTCTTCTTCAATACCTACACCGTTGTCCCACACATCAATACGCACTCGCCCTTTTACCCGGCGAACACCGAGCGCCACTTTGCCATTCGGGTTATAACGAAACGCATTAGTCAGGAAGTTTTGCACCACACGGCGCAGCAGTTTGGGATCCGATTTCACCATGAGTGAGGATGGAATCATGGTGAATGCTATACCTTGTTGCTTGGCTAATGCGCTGAACTCCGCATTCAAATTCGACAACACATCGTTTAACGCAAAACCGTGTACATTGACTTCCAGCTTGCCCGACTCCAAGCGCGAGATATCCAGCAAATCTCCTATCAGGTCTTCGGCCGCCTCTAAAGCACTCTCAATGTGTGCCGACAGCTTTTTGGCTTCGCTGTCTTTGGCAACTTCCGACAGTGAAGAAGCAAACAGGCGCGCAGCGTTGAGTGGCTGCATCAAGTCATGGCTTACTGCCGCCAAGAACCGTGATTTGGACTTCGATTCCAAATCGGAGCGTTGCGTCGCTGCCACTAGCTGCTTGTTAAGTTGTTCTAATTCTCGAGTCCGCAGACGTACCCTTTCTTCCAATGTCTCGTTGGCGTCTTTCAGTGCTTGCTCTGCATCACGGAATACGGTGATGTCGGTAAAGCTCATCACAAAGCCACCTCCTGGCATTGGGTTACCTTGCACCTCTATCACGCGACCATCGGGACGGACCCGAGAAGAGGTGTGCCGAGTCCCTTGCTCAAGGTGATACACACGGCGACGGACGTGGTCATCAGGATCGCCTGGGCCACATAAACCTTGCTCTGCATTGTGCCGAATCACATCCGCAATCGGTCGCCCAACTTGGATCAAGCCTGGCGGAAATTCAAAGAGTTCTAAGTAGCGTTGGTTCCAAGCCACCAAGCGTAATTGCTTATCGACCACCGCAATACCTTGGCCGATATGTTCAATCGCCCCTTGAAGTAGGCCTCGGCTAAAATCGTACAGTTCAGAGGCTTCATCGACGATAGTCGCCACCTCTTCAAGCTGCATGTTTCTTCCTTGCAGGGCAGAAGTAAGTACTAACTTAGCAGAAGAAGCACCGAATACTCCGGCTAATACACGTTCGGTATGTCGAATCAGAGAAGATGGCGCTTGCTGATTCGGCATTAGCTCTTCTCGTTGCTGGCTCCAATACGCTTGAAAAGCCGCTTTTACTCGCGTTCGCCCAACAAACCTAGACGCTAGCATTTCTAGTTCAGCAACCGTAACACGACTCTGGTACAGGCTCATGTTTTCGCTTTCAGGCAGTGGCGTACCAACGAATGACGCCGATTGTAAGCGCTCACTTAGGCTTGGTCGTGTGGTCATAGAAACCACAACAAAACATACTGCATTGGCGACCACGCTGAGGATCATCCCCCAATCTGAAATCGCAATGTCAAAGCCAGCCAATACCTCTGGTGGGGTGATCAACCAAATCAAAAAGTTGTTACTGGCATTCCCGGCAAGCATGTCCGTTTGGCTCATTAACGTAATCAGCCAAATGGTAAAGCCTACCGCCAAGCCAACATACACACCTTTCTTATTCCCTTGACGCCAGTACATACCACCCACCAGCGCAGGCGCGAATTGCGTGATCGCCGCAAATGAGAGAAAGCCGATCGCTGAAAGTGAGTGAATGGTATCTAACGCTTGATAAAAACCCCAGGCGCCAATTAGTAGGACTAAAATCAGACCACGGCGGATCCGCAGTAATAATTCAGAGAAGTGATGATGGTTACGCTGCGTCAGTCGCATGCGACGCAATAGCAATGGCATAACCAAGTCATTCGAGACCATGATCGCTAAAGCAATCGTCGATACGATAACCATGCCGCTTGCCGCTGAAGTACCGCCTAGAAACGCAAGTAAGGCGATTTCACTCGCCCCTACCGACATCGGCACACTGATGACATAAGTATCAGGCGAAGCGCCACTCAAGAGACCTTGCCCTACCCACGCAATAGGTAAAACAAAAATCCCCATTAAGATCAGATAAATGGGGAACAACCAACGAGCCACATGCAAATCTTGAGCACGTTCATTTTCCACGACCATCGTATGGAATTGTCGTGGAAGACAAACAATCGCAAGCATCGTGAGTACGGTATGAATCAATATGGTCGGGATGTTTGGTGACTGATACGTCTGTGCGGCAACATCAACTAAGCTCAAATTCTCGGTGTTCATCGCCAACCAAACAATGAATACACCGACTACTAAAAACGCCAACAGTTTGATAATCGATTCGAAGGCAATCGCCATCATCATCCCACGATGGTGTTCCGTGTTATCAATGTGCCGGGTACCAAATAGCATGGTAAAAATTGCCAGTGCGACCACGACAAACCACGACACGCTATCGTTTTGATAACCAAAATCGGTAGCCAGTTCTGGGGCAATGATTTCTAGCCCCATGGTGATACCACGCAACTGCAAAGCGATGTACGGCAAAATTCCCGCAACTGCAATGAGTGTAACAACTACGGCCAAACCTTGAGATTTGCCGTAACGAGCTCCGATAAAATCAGCAATCGACGTGATGTGTTCCCGTTTAGCAATCAAAATAAGCCGAGCTAAAACGCGCCATCCGATGGTAAACACTAAAATGGGGGCAATATAGATGGGCAAGAAAGACCAAGGGTTACTGCTGGCCTGCCCGACCGTGCCGTAGAAGGTCCACGATGTACAGTACACCGCAATGGAAAGGCTATAAATCCACGGCCGCCAGCGTGCTAACCACCTTTTCTGAATGTCGCCGTACCACGCGATGATAAATAAGGCTCCCAAATACGCCAAAGAAACGGGAACCACCAGCCATCCTTGCATCCGATATCCTTTCTTGCCTTTCTTGCCGTTTTAAAGCAAGAGAATAAAAAAACCTCTCCATTAGGGAGAGGTTTCATTTAACACTGCTTTCACAACGGAGACAAAGCTTAGTTTTTAACCTTTGTCACAGAAGTCTAATTCTGTGTTTCCAGTGACTTGTCTGATACATCGACCACATGATGTGGCTCTTGTGGTTCGAGCTTGATGAACAATGCCAATAAACCCATCGCGGCCATGCCCCAGAACACAAGTGGTCCCCAGTGCTCATAACCCCAACCGCTCAACACGGTCATCAGTGCGATGAATGCGCCTAGCGGAATCGCGTTATACAATGCTTGCAGCGCCACTATCTTATTCTCTTCCGAGTTTTGGATATATTGAATCGCAGCAATGTGTGCCGTTGCGAAGGTCACGCCATGCAATAATTGAACAATCACCAAAGCAACAATCGACGTTGTCGATGCCGTAATGCCCCAACGCATCATCACACCAACGGCAGCAACAACAAATAACGCGCGCATTGACCAACCGACAAATAAACGCTTGCTCAGCGCAAACACTGCCACTTCGGCTGCAACACCCAAGCTCCACAGATAGCCAATCACATCTTCCGAATGACCTGCGGCTTTCCAGTGAATAGCGCTAAAACCGTAGTAAGCCGCATGACTGCCCTGAATTAATGACACCAACACTAAGAATTTAAGTATCGGCTTGTCAGTCAAAAGAGCACTCAGTTTTGGACGCTCCGCGCTTTGCCCACCAAGCGTAACGGGCATCGGGTTAGTCATACGCATTGAAAATAGCAACGAAACTAATACCCCAGCCATCGCCGTGTACAAGATCATATCAGAGCCAAATTCAGCCACCAGATAACCCACGGCCGTCGAACCCGCAATAAAGGCAATCGAGCCCCATAAGCGCGTACGGCCGTAGTCGAGCATTTTCAGACGAGCGTAGTAGTTTGCCATCGCATCCGATAATGGAACAATCGGTCCACAACAGAGGTTAAATAGCACCGTCGCTAACGCCATTAACCAAAAACTGCCACCTGTAAAAAAGTGAAATCCAACAAATAGGAGGGCAGCGAAACTCAACCAACGTAAAGCAGGCATAAGGTGTTCAACTTTGTGCACTCGTGGGGTGATCACGATATTGGCGACACAACGTGTCGCAAGACCTAACCCAACTAGCAAACCGATGTCGGTCGAAGAGACACCTTGCTCCTTAAACCAAAGTGACCAAAATGGCAGATATACGCCATACGCAAAGAAGAATCCGAGAAAGTACTGGGAAATCCAGCCATACGGAGAAGGTTTCAACATTACTAATATCCTAAAACGGGAACATCAACGTTCGAACCGGGAATTATGGATCGCTATGCGTATTATAAAAAGGGAAGAATAGGCAACTTATCGTTTCCTCGATGGAATACTAACTTTGCGACATTGGCCATCTTAAAGCGAAATCATCGTGATTTAGACCAAAGTCGTCTGGCTTCCGGTAGGAAATTTGTCAGACTTAGAGAGTGTTCCTTCCATCATTGGGTGTTCTCATGCCTGACAAATTTAACATGCAATCTCCACCGTTCGACCGCTTAACCGAAGCACAACAGACACGACTGCGCTCGTCTCTGGACGTTGCCTACTATCGAGCTCGAGATGTAATTTTATCTTGCGGACAGAAGAACCCTCACTTGCATATTCTGATCAAAGGCGCGGTAGAAGAGCGCTCCCAAGATCAGCAGGAAGTGTTCGCGCATTATGCCAACGACGATATGTTTGATGTGCGCTCGTTACTTGAAGACAACGTACGTCATCAATACATCGCACTTGAAGACACGCTCTCCTATCTGCTACCGAAAGACGTCTTTCTGGCGCTTTACAACGAGAATGGTCAGTTTGCGGCCTATTTCGATAACAATTTATCAAAGCGACAAGAACTCATCGAAGCCGCTCACCAACAACAAAACTTGGCAGAGTTTATCCTCACCAAAGTGGACCGCAGCATTTATCACCCACCGATGATCCTTGAGCCAAATACGCCGATTAACGAGGTGACGCACACCCTAAAAGCAAATGGGATCGATGCAGCACTTGTCAAACTCAATGATGACGATCCGCGATTAGAAAAATGGCCCTCGGCTCATCCATACGCCATCGTGACGCGAACCAACATGCTGCACTCCGTGATGTTAGATGGCAGCGCACTCAATACCCCTGTTGGTGATATCGCCACCTTTCCTGTCTATCACGTTGATGATGGTGATTTTTTATTCAATGCCATGATCACCATGACCCGAAATCGAATGAAACGTCTCATGGTATGTGATGGCAACCAAGCCGTCGGCATGCTGGATATGACCCAAATTCTCAGCGCGTTCTCCACCCACTCTCACGTGTTAACGCTCAGTATTGCCAGAGCAAGCAGTGTGGAAGAGCTCGCATTAGCCTCAAACCGCCAACGTCAATTGGTCGAGAGCTTATTGAGAAACGGCATCCGCACTCGCTTTATCATGGAGTTAATTTCCGCCGTGAACGAGCAAATTATCGAAAAAGCGTTCGAGTTAGTGGTTCCACCAGCCTTGCACGATCATTGCTGCTTAATCGTACTCGGCTCAGAAGGTCGAGGAGAACAAATTCTCAAGACAGACCAAGACAATGCTCTAATTATTCAAGATGGTTTGGAATGGCCTCATTGCGAACAAGTGATGCAATCCTTCACGCACACTCTACAACAGCTCGGTTATCCACTTTGCCCGGGTAAAGTCATGGTCAACAACCCGAAATGGGTCAAAACGCAGCAAGAGTGGATAAACACCTTAGACCGCTGGATAGCCAAAGCCGAACCACAACAAATCATGGACTTAGCCATTTTCAGTGACGCCCATGCTGTTGCGGGAAATCGCGAACTGCTGGCTCCAATCGCGACCCACCTTCGCGACACAATGAAAGATCGCATGTTGATACTGTCTGATTTTACTCGCCCTGCCTTGCAGTTTTCTGTGCCCCTAACTCTGTTTGGCAACGTAAAAAGTGCTAAGGACGGGTTAGATATTAAACGCGGCGGCATTTTCCCAATTGTGCACGGCATTCGCACCTTGTCTTTGGAATATGCCATTGAGGAGAAGAACACATTTGAGCGCATTGAAGCACTTCGGAAAAAACGCATCTTAGAGCCTGAAACGGCAGATAACCTCAACGAAGCACTGAAATTGTTCTTTAAGGTTCGCCTTAATCAACAACTCAAAAAGCAAGAAGCATTGAATAACATTGATATTAAACAACTGGATAGAACCGAGCGTGATTTACTTCGCCACAGCTTACATGTAGTGAAAAAATTTAAGCAATTTTTAGGCTTCCACTATCAAATTCGTGATTAACCATGATTTTCATAAATCATACAGAGGCGTAGGCAATGAACTGGTTACAACGCAAATACTGGCACTACAAACTGAAAGGCTCTCCTTATCAGTCGCTTTTTTGCACGCCCGATAAAACGGAATACGTTTCGCTCGACTGCGAAACCACCAGCCTTGATCCAAATCGCGCCGAGTTGGTGACTATTGCGGCCACGAAGATCATCGACAACCGCATCATCACTAGTCAGCCATTTGAAGTCCGCTTATGCGCGCCGCAATCGCTCGATTCTGGCTCAGTCAAAATTCATCGAATTCGCCACCAAGACTTAGTCGACGGGATTAGCGAAAAAGAGGCGCTGCTCGAGCTGCTCGACTTCATCGGCAACCGACCACTTGTCGGTTATCACATTCGTTACGATAAAAAGATTTTAGACCTTGCTTGTCTGAGGCAACTTGGCTTCCCACTTCCTAACCCGCTCATCGAGGTCAGTCAGATTTATCACGACAAGCTGGAAAGACATTTGCCGAATGCCTATTTCGACTTAAGTCTGGATGCCATTTGTAAACACCTCGAACTTCCTATCCAAGATAAACACGACGCTTTACAAGATGCGATTTCTGCCGCTTTGGTCTTTGTTCGCTTAACGAAAGGCGATTTGCCCAACCTAACTGCGCCGTATACATAAAAATCAGTTGACCTAGCTCCCAGAAATACTTTTGTTTCAGCGATTTCACGGCGCTTCCCTCACTCTCATCCTAAAGTCTAATTGTGGAAATACGCGCAGTGACTGACAGTTATAAGCACAACGTCGTCATTACCACGACCAAGTTATTTAGAACCAAAAAACAGCCCTACAAAAACATATTCAAAATCTTATCTAGATTGGTGTAAGGCCGAGAAATAAGGCACAAGGAGAGAAGCCATGAGCGAAGCCCACGTTTATCCGGTAAAAGAAAATATTAAAACTCATACACACGCGGATAATGATACTTACTTAGCCATGTATCAGCAGTCGGTAACCGATCCAGAGGGCTTCTGGAACGAACACGGCAAAATCGTTGATTGGATCAAACCTTTCACCAAAGTAAAAAGCACCTCTTTCGATACTGGCCATGTCGACATTCGTTGGTTTGAAGACGGCACACTGAACGTCTCGGCTAACTGTATTGACCGTCATCTCGCAGAACACGGGGATGACGTCGCAATCATCTGGGAAGGCGATGATCCAGCCGACGACAAAACACTCACTTTCAACGAGCTGCACAAAGAAGTATGTAAGTTCTCCAACGCATTGAAAGAGCAAGGCGTACGTAAAGGCGACGTGGTGTGTTTATACATGCCAATGGTGCCAGAAGCCGCAGTGGCTATGCTCGCTTGTACCCGCATCGGTGCGGTTCATACCGTTGTATTTGGCGGTTTCTCACCAGAAGCTCTCTCTGGCCGTATCATCGACTCTGACGCGAAAGTCGTGATCACCGCTGATGAAGGCGTGCGCGGCGGGCGTGCCGTTCCACTGAAAAAGAACGTGGACGAAGCACTAACTAACCCAGACGTAAAAACCATCAATAAAGTGTTGGTGCTTAAACGTACAGGTGGTGATGTCGAATGGCATGAACACCGTGATGTTTGGTGGCACGAAGCAACAGCTAACGTTTCTGACGTTTGCCCACCAGAAGAGATGAAAGCCGAAGATCCGCTCTTCATCCTTTACACTTCAGGTTCAACAGGCAAACCTAAAGGTGTACTACACACGACTGGTGGTTACCTCGTCTACGCGGCGATGACCTTTAAATATGTGTTCGATTACCAACCAGGTGAAACCTTCTGGTGTACCGCGGATGTGGGTTGGATTACCGGTCACACTTACCTAATCTACGGTCCACTTGCAAATGGGGCGAAGACCATCTTATTCGAAGGTGTACCAAACTACCCAAGCACAAGCCGAATGAGTGAAGTGGTTGATAAACACCAAGTCAACATTCTATACACCGCCCCAACCGCGATTCGTGCGCTAATGGCAAAAGGTGATGAAGCGGTTGCAGGCACATCTCGTTCAAGCCTGCGCATCATGGGCTCAGTGGGCGAACCAATCAACCCAGAGGCGTGGGAGTGGTACTACAAAACGATTGGTAACGAGAACTCACCTATCGTCGATACTTGGTGGCAAACGGAAACTGGCGGCATCTTGATTGCGCCACTACCAGGGGCAACCGATCTAAAACCAGGCTCTGCGACTCGCCCATTCTTCGGCGTCCAGCCTGCTCTTGTCGATAATATGGGCAACATTCTTGAAGATACCGTTGCTGAAGGTAACTTGGTTATCCTTGATTCTTGGCCAGGCCAGATGCGCACGGTTTACGGCGACCATGAGCGCTTTGAACAGACCTACTTCTCAACCTT
Organism: Vibrio sp. V43_P6S15P86; assembly: GCF_009904725.1. NCBI lineage: Bacteria > Pseudomonadati > Pseudomonadota > Gammaproteobacteria > Vibrionales > Vibrionaceae > Vibrio > Vibrio sp. V43_P6S15P86. The sequence continues at coordinate 7,677 of NZ_WXWT01000455.1, read as the reverse complement.
TAAGGGGATGTACTTCACCAGTGATGGTGCGCGTCGTGACGAAGACGGCTACTACTGGATCACTGGCCGTGTTGATGACGTACTAAACGTGTCGGGTCACCGTATGGGTACCGCTGAAATTGAATCAGCGCTAGTGGCGCACCACAAGATTGCCGAAGCGGCGATTGTTGGTATTCCACATGACATCAAAGGCCAAGCTATCTACGCTTACATTACATTGAACGATGGTGAATTCCCGTCAGCTGAGCTGCACAAAGAAGTTAAAGATTGGGTGCGTAAAGAGATTGGTCCAATCGCGACACCAGATGTACTGCACTGGACGGATTCCTTACCGAAGACTCGCTCTGGTAAGATCATGCGTCGAATCCTGCGTAAGATTGCAACGGGCGATACAAGCAACCTCGGAGACACATCAACGCTTGCCGATCCGAGCGTGGTAGACAAACTCATCGCAGAGAAAGCAGAATTGGCATAAATTCAACCAACTGTTTTAAAAGCACTTTAAAAACCGCCATCACTCATGGCGGTTTTTTGCTTTTGCGCACAAATTAACCACACAACGAACATGGCAATTATGTTGTTTTTGTTAACTTGGTTACAGAAACGAAGGTGGCTATTAGGAGATTAGACCAGTAAATTGCTGCTAATTGCTATGAATTAGCTATAATCTTGGTCGATTTTTTAAAATTTGCTCGGTTTTAACAAAAAATCGTGCTGAACTATCGTATATTTGGGAATATAAACGTTCCACTCACGATAAGGGAAGATAGCAACATAATGTCTGCAAAGTCACGGATTCTTGTTCTAAACGGACCAAATCTTAACCTATTAGGTCTGCGCGAACCGACACACTATGGTCACAGCACCTTAGCACAAGTTGTGGATGCTCTTACGAAGCAAGCTCATAACGCTGGGGTGGAACTGGAACACCTACAATCAAATCGTGAGTACGAACTGATTGAAGCCATTCATGCTGCTTATGGCAAGATTGACTTCATCATCATCAATCCAGCGGCTTTCACTCATACCAGTGTGGCACTGCGAGATGCATTACTTGGCGTCGCCATCCCATTTATTGAGGTGCACTTATCAAATGTGCACGCACGTGAACCATTTCGTCATCACTCTTATCTGTCAGATAAAGCAGAAGGCGTGATTTGCGGTTTAGGCGCACAAGGTTATGAATTCGCTCTGTCTGCCGCGATTAATAAGCTACAGGCAAAGTAACCCTAACACTCTGCAACCCCACGAGGGTTGTCTTAATCACAAGATAAAAGAGAAAGAAAAGATGGATATTCGTAAAATCAAGAAGCTAATTGAGTTAGTTGAAGAGTCTGGCATTGCTGAGCTAGAGATTTCTGAAGGTGAAGAGTCAGTACGCATCAGTCGTCACGGCACTGCAGCCCCTCAAGCACCAGTTCACTACGCAGCAGCTCCAGTAGCGGCACCTGCTCCAGCAGCAGCGGCACCAGTAGCAGAAGCGCCAGCAGCAGAAGCTCCAGCAGCTGCAACGCCTGCAGGTCACCAAGTTCTTTCTCCAATGGTTGGTACTTTCTACCGCTCTCCAAGCCCAGACTCTAAAGCATTCGTAGAAGTGGGTCAGAAAGTAAATGCTGGCGATACGCTATGTATTGTTGAAGCAATGAAAATGATGAACCAAATCGAAGCGGACAAATCTGGCGTTGTTACAGCGATCCTAGCTGAAGACGGCCAACCAGTTGAATTCGACCAACCTCTTGTTGTAATCGAATAAGCGGGGCTTGCCTTATGCTAGACAAAGTAGTCATCGCGAACCGAGGTGAAATTGCACTTCGTATTCTTCGCGCTTGTAAAGAATTAGGTATTAAGACCGTCGCTGTTCACTCGACAGCTGACCGCGATCTTAAGCACGTACTACTCGCAGACGAAACCGTGTGTATCGGCCCTGCTCGTGGTATCGACAGCTACCTAAATATCCCACGAATTATTTCTGCAGCAGAAGTAACAGGGGCCGTTGCCATTCACCCTGGTTACGGCTTCTTGTCAGAAAACGCAGACTTCGCTGAGCAAGTTGAGCGCAGTGGTTTCATCTTCGTTGGTCCAAAAGCAGACACTATCCGCCTGATGGGTGACAAAGTGTCAGCTATCAACGCAATGAAGAAAGCTGGCGTTCCTTGTGTACCTGGTTCTGACGGTCCTCTGGACAACGACGAAGAGAAAAACAAGGCGTTTGCTAAACGCATCGGTTATCCAGTCATCATCAAAGCGTCTGGTGGCGGCGGTGGCCGTGGTATGCGTGTCGTTCGCGCAGAAAAAGACCTAATCCAAGCGATTGCAATGACGCGTGCTGAAGCAAAAGCAGCGTTCAACAACGATATGGTTTACATGGAGAAATTCCTAGAAAACCCTCGTCACGTTGAAGTGCAAGTTATCGCTGACGGTCAAGGCGGCGCAATCCACCTTGGTGAACGTGATTGTTCAATGCAACGTCGTCACCAAAAAGTAGTGGAAGAAGCTCCAGCACCAGGTATCACTGAAGAGATGCGTAAGTACATCGGTGAACGTTGTACTCGTGCATGTATCGAAATTGGCTACCGCGGCGCAGGTACGTTCGAATTCCTATACGAGAACGGTGAATTCTACTTCATCGAAATGAACACTCGTATTCAGGTAGAACACCCAGTAACAGAAATGGTTACCGGCATCGACCTAATCAAAGAACAGCTTCGCGTTGCGGCGGGTCAACCTCTGTCATTCACTCAAGATGACATTAAGATCCGTGGCCATGCGATTGAGTGCCGTATCAACGCAGAAGACCCAGAACGCTTCCTACCATCTCCAGGTAAGATAGAGCGTTTCCACGCGCCTGGTGGCATGGGTGTGCGTTGGGAATCACACATCTACTCTGGTTACACAGTACCGCCTCATTACGATTCAATGATTGGTAAGCTAATCACGTACGGTGAAAACCGTGATGTGGCGATTGCACGCATGAAGAATGCTCTGGGTGAGATGATCATCGAAGGCATCAAAACCAACGTGCCACTGCAATTCTCCATTATGAATGACGAAAACTTCCAGCATGGTGGTGCAAACATCCACTACCTAGAGAAGAAGCTCGGCTTACAATAAGCCTTAGCTAACGTCTTAAAAAATGCCCACACCCGTGGGCATTTTTGTTTTGTATGTACTCTAAGCATTCAACAGATAAGTAGGCTTATTTGGGTATATACTCAAACAAATCGTAGAGTTCTGGTAAACTCTGCGCCACTTCATTCACTTTAAGAGCAAAAACCAATGCCTTGGATTCAAATCAAACTCAACGCGACCAATGAAAACGCTGAGCAAATCGGCGATATGCTAATGGAAGAGACTGGCGCGCTGTCTGTTACATTCTTAGACGCGCAGGATACACCTGTATTCGAACCTCTACCTGGCGAAACTCGCTTATGGGGCGATACTGACATTCTGGCACTGTACGATGCAGAAGCAGACACCAACTTCATCATCGACCAAATTAAAGCGAGCAATATGCTGGCTGACAATTTTGCTTACAAAGTAGAACAGCTTGAAGATAAAGACTGGGAACGCGAATGGATGGAAAACTTCCACCCAATGAAATTTGGTGAACGCCTATGGATTTGTCCAAGCTGGCGCGACATTCCAGATCCTGACGCTGTTAATGTTATGTTGGATCCTGGCCTTGCATTCGGTACGGGTACTCACCCTACAACAGCACTTTGTCTTGAGTGGCTAGAAAGCATGGACTTAAGCGGTAAGACCGTTATCGACTTCGGTTGTGGCTCTGGCATTCTGGCGATCGCGGCGATCAAACTGGGCGCTGAAAAAGTGATAGGGATCGACATTGATCCTCAAGCACTGCTTGCTTCGAAAGACAACGCAGAGCGTAACGGCGTTGCCGACAAACTAGAAGTTTACCTTCCTCAAAACCAACCAGAAGGTCTGATTGCAGACGTGGTTGTTGCTAACATTCTTGCTGGCCCATTGCGTGAACTTGCACCAATCATTAAAGGCCTAGTTAAACCAAATGGCGACCTTGCAATGTCTGGCGTATTAGACACGCAAGCCGAAGATGTTGCGAACTATTACCGTGACGAGCTTCACATTGACCCGATTGTTGAGCAAAGTGAATGGTGTCGCATCTCTGGTCGTAAGCAAGGCTAGACAAGGTTTTCAGAGCTAATTGTTTGAAATTCATACAATTTACAAAAACAATTTGTAAATGCTCAAATATTAGTCTTTTCACGCAGTGAAAAAATGCGTAAAATGCGCGCCCTTGCTGGTACAGAACTGTGATGACGTTTTGAAAATCGGAAACTATCAACTTAAGAACAATCTAATCGTAGCCCCTATGGCTGGTGTAACGGATAGACCGTTTCGCGAGTTGTGTCTTCGCTATGGTGCGGGAATGGCCGTCAGTGAAATGATGTCTGCTAACCCAAAACTATGGGGAACGTCAAAGTCGAAACAGCGCATGGTACACGAGGGCGAATCGGGCATTCGCTCTGTACAGATTGCGGGTTCCGATCCACAGCTTATGGCGGACGCAGCTCAATTCAGTGTTGAGAACGGTGCACAAATCATCGACATCAACATGGGCTGCCCGGCAAAAAAAGTGAATAAGAAGCTAGCGGGCTCTGCTCTGCTTCAATACCCAAACATTATCGAAGAGATTTTGAAAGCGGTCGTGAATGCAGTGGACGTTCCTGTAACGTTAAAGACTCGAACTGGCTGGGATACAGACAACAAGAACTGTGTCCAGATCGCTAAATTAGCCGAAAACTGCGGCATACAAGCTCTTGCTCTGCATGGCAGAACGAAAGCATGTATGTACAAAGGTGAGGCCGAATATGACAGCATTAAAGCGGTAAAAGAGGCGATTTCAATTCCGGTTATCGCGAACGGTGATATCGATAGCCCGGAGAAAGCCAAATTTGTACTGGAGTACACCGGTGCGGACGCTTTAATGATTGGACGCCCTGCCCAGGGTCGTCCTTGGATTTTCCAGGAAATCCATCACTATTTGGAAAACGGCACCACAATGGAGGAGCTTCCAACTGAGGAAGTGAAAACCATTATGCTTGGTCATGTAAATGCTCTGCATGAATTTTATGGGGAGTTCTTAGGTCCACGTATCGCGCGCAAGCACGTTGGGTGGTACCTGAAAGAGCATGAACAGGCAAGTGAGTTTCGCCGTACCTTCAACGCTATCGACGCAGCTCCGCTGCAAATTGAGGCGTTAGAAGGTTATTTTGATAACGTTGCATCATAATTAAGAGAAGAGCTAGACCGAATATGTTCGAACAAAATCTGACTTCAGAAGCATTAACAGTAACTACAGTAACGTCACAAGACCAGATTACTCAGAAGCCTTTACGTGACTCTGTTAAAGCGTCTCTTAAAAACTACCTTGCTCAACTAAACGGCCAGGAAGTAACAGAACTATACGAATTAGTTCTAGCTGAAGTTGAACAGCCACTATTAGATACTATCATGCAGTACACTCGCGGTAACCAAACTCGCGCGGCAACTATGATGGGTATCAACCGCGGTACTCTTCGCAAAAAACTTAAGAAATACGGCATGAACTAAGACCGGCTTTCAAAAAGTATTTGGAACAAGCCGTTACCTTTTTAGGTAACGGCTTTTCTTTATCTACTAAAACACTACGAATAACGCTCACTTTGTTCAGCATTACCAATTGGCTTTAATATAACTACCGCTGAGCCAAACAATAACAAAGCCACGACAGCGACCCATTCACTACCTACAGAATAAGCAAAGCCCGCCAAGGCAGACCAAATCGCGACACCAAAGTGCATCATACTCATTCCAGAAGACATCAGCACACCTCGATGTTCATCAGATAAGCTTGCTATATGTGCTTGTAACGCCGGAGAGCCTACCCCTCCAGCAAGAGACCAGAGCACTAGAGCTGGAAGATAAGCGGTCACCGTACTCATCTCATTTGAGAACACCCATGCACTGCAAGGTATGCACACCATTAAAGCCACTCGCATAACGGCTCGAGAGCTACCAAGCCAACGGCAAGCTCTCCCCACGCACATATTTCCAACCACACTCACGATCCCTAGAGCAGCATAAATAGCGCCCACCCAACCGAGCGCCAACTCGCTGGTATCTCGAATATGAAGGCCTATCAGGTTAAATACACCAATACCTCCCCCTAGGCCTAAACACATCGCTAGAATAGCCCTCAACGCGCCTGGAAGATGAATGACGTCTGTGATAGGTGGCAGAGTATCTGACTTCTTGGACTCATTATGCTTGTTGTTCATGAACACTACGCTCATGGCACCGACAAGAAGAGCCGCAACGCCCAAAATAATAAAAGCGGCACGCCATGATAAAAGCTGGGTCAGCAATGCTCCGATCGCTGGGCTGGTTATCATACCCAGCGTTAATCCCGCCTGAACCATCACAATTTGACGCATCGCTCTATTACCCTTCGCGTCTCCCGCCAACGCAAATGCAATTGGCAACATGCCTGCACTTGCAATACCTGTGATCACTCGACTTGCAATCGCAAGTTCAAAATCATGAACTATGCCCGTCGTAATAGACGCAACCCCAAATACGAAGCAAGCAGGCAACATGATACGAATACGCCCAACCCGGTCTGATAAACGTCCCAGGTAAGGAGCGCAAATTGCTATAGCTAAACTATATGCCGTAATAAATAACGTAACCTCACTCGGTTGAACACTTAAATCATTTCCGATAGGTTCAAGAATAGATCCAAGCATCAACTCATCAGCACCAACAAGAAAAGCAACAAGAAATAGGATCATGGACTGCATCATAGCGCCACCTCCTGTTCTGTTTCCGATTCAGCATAAGTGAGCAACGAAATATCTAAAACTCTATCAGGCCAAGATTGTAAAAACGCCTTCTCATGAGATACCACAATCACACTACCAGAAAAGCGCTGGAGAGCCTCTTTAAGCGCATTTTTACTGCTGCTATCCAAATGTGTCGTTGGCTCGTCCAACAGCAAAACATTGCATTTCTGGACTGATAAACAACAAAGTTTCACGCGAGTTTGCTCACCTCCACTTAATGTATCTAGGTGGCGCTGCGTCTTATCTCCGGTGACCCCAAAGCGAGCTAATATCTTGCGTGATTCTTTGCTTGATATCGTTGGATCACAAGAGCATAGCTCCTGCTCAGGCGTGTGCTGAGGGTGACGCCAAGACAAATCTTGAGAAAAATACCCAATCATTGCACCTTTTGCCAATACCACCTCACCAGAGAGCGGCTCGATCTCCCCCATAAGGGTTTTAAGCAAAGTCGACTTACCTACGCCGTTAAAACCAGAAACGACCAACTTCTCCCCGCGCGCTAACGTGATATCAAGCGCAGGAAGCAGAGGCTGCTGATAACCTATCTTCAACGCTTTTGCGTCAATCACATACTGTTGCCCAATAGGCTGGTGAGCAAAGTCAAACATCGATACTTTCTCTATATGATTCAGTTGAATACGTTCGATTTTATCCAGTTTTTTCTTGCGTCCCTTAGCAAGACTCGCGTTAACTCCAGCGCCATTTTTGGCAATAAATTGCTCTAACTTTCGAATTTCATTTTGCTGAGCCTTATATTGCTTTTCTAACAAAGCACCGTCGTGATTCTTTTGCTGCATTGCTTTGACATAAGTGC
>NZ_WXWT01000341.1:0-7592 GCF_009904725.1 Vibrio sp. V43_P6S15P86 | reverse complement strand
GAGTATAGCGGGGTTAAGCCTCTTAGGCGAGAGGGTTAAAATTTTCTAACGAATAATTGAGATCTCTATAAACCCTTTATGTTATTGCCATCCGTGCATTGGACTATGGTAGCTTGATTGTTTTTGCCTATTGGATTTATCGACTTAAGTGACTTTTGTTTTACCGAAAAAAGCGAACAATAGGTACTAACCAATCTTGTTCGATAATGCGTTAAATAAGCGCTGTTTCGGGTGCAAAAACAAGAATCAGAAGCGTAAGAAAACCGAACCTAGACTGGGGTGTACAAAGCGTATTAGGAATGACTATGCTTGTGGAACACGTTTGTCGGCACTGACTCGTTGTTCGCTTAACTTGTAAGATAGCAACAATAAATCGCAAACATTATTTGATCTTAACCTACAGTTTTGGTTAAAAAGTGTAGTAAAATTACGCTAGTTTTGTTTCAAGGTTAGATAGGGCAGCGAGGCCCTACGCCAAAAGTTACTTAAATTTGATGAGGTCATCACTATGTCAGCTAAGAAGCCACTGGCTCTAGTTATCCTTGACGGTTACGGTTACCGTGAAGACACAGCAAGTAACGCAATTGCGAATGCGAAAACACCAGTAATGGATGCTCTGATTGCGAATAACCCACACACTCTAATCTCTGCTTCAGGCATGGATGTTGGCCTTCCTGATGGTCAAATGGGTAACTCAGAAGTTGGTCACACTAACATTGGCGCAGGTCGCGTTGTATACCAAGATCTAACTCGTATCACTAAATCGATCGCTGACGGTGAGTTCGCTGAAACGCCTGCGCTTGTTGAAGCAGTTGATGCTGCTGTTAAAGCAGAGAAAGCGGTACACATCATGGGTCTGATGTCTCCAGGTGGCGTACACTCTCATGAAGACCATATCTACGCAGCGGTTGAAATGGCAGCGGCTCGTGGCGCTGAGAAAATCTACCTACACTGTTTCCTAGACGGTCGTGACACGCCACCACGTAGTGCTGAAAACTCGCTACAACGTTTCCAAGATCTATTCGCGAAACTAGGTAAAGGTCGTGTTGCTTCTCTAGTAGGTCGCTACTACGCTATGGACCGTGACAACAACTGGGATCGCGTTCAAGTGGCTTACGATCTTCTGACTCAAGCGAAAGCTGAGTTTACAGCAGAAACCGCCGTTGCTGGTCTAGAAGCCGCTTACGCTCGTGAAGAGAACGATGAGTTCGTGAAAGCGACAGCAATTAAAGCGGAAGGCGAAGAAGACGCAATCATGCAAGACGGTGATGCGGTTATCTTCATGAACTACCGTGCTGACCGTGCTCGTCAAATCACTCGCGCATTCGTGCCTGACTTTGATGGTTTTGAGCGTGCGGTATTCCCGGCAGTTAACTTCGTTATGTTGACTCAATACGCGGCAGATATCCCTCTAGCAATCGCATTCCCACCAGCGTCTCTAGAAAACACGTACGGTGAGTGGCTGTCTAAGCAAGGTCAAACTCAGCTACGTATCTCTGAAACAGAGAAATACGCACACGTGACTTTCTTCTTCAACGGCGGTGTTGAAAACGAATTTGAAGGCGAAGAGCGCCAGCTTGTTGCTTCTCCAAAAGTAGCCACTTACGACCTTCAGCCAGAAATGAGCTCCCCTGAGCTTACAGAGAAACTGGTTGCGGCGATCAAGTCTGGTAAGTTCGACACTATCATCTGTAACTACCCGAACGCAGATATGGTTGGTCACACTGGCGTTTACGAAGCAGCTGAGAAAGCAATCGAAGCGCTAGATGAAAGTGTTGGCAAAGTAGTTGAAGCAATCAAAGAAGTTGGCGGTCAGCTATTGATCACTGCGGACCACGGTAACGCAGAAATGATGGTTGACCCAGAAACGGGTGGTACTCACACAGCGCACACTAACCTACCGGTTCCTCTTATTTACGTAGGTGATAAAGCGGTTGAGTTCAAAGAAGGCGGCAAACTGTCTGACCTTGCACCAACCATGCTTTCTCTAGCGGGTCTAGATATCCCAGCAGAAATGACGGGTGAAGTGCTAGTTAAATAATTAACTGACAACTCAGAATGACAAAAGCCCGAGTTTAAACTCGGGCTTTTTTGTATCTGGCAACAAGGGCTGGTCTGTAAGGTTATTGAACCAAAATGCCAGCACCAATCACAGCTAGGGCTGCGCCCAACCATGCAAATCGGTTTGGTCGGCGTTTAGTGTAAATCCATAGCAGCGGTAGCAACATAATTGGCGTGGTTGAAGATAGCAGTGCAACCATACCTACATTTCCTTCTTGCAGTGCGTATAAGATCAGCGTCATGCCGACGGCCATCGCCAAGAAACCGTTAAGCGCAGTAATACCAAATACTCGCCAAGTAATGTGTTGTGTCGAGCGAGCGACTTTGACCCCTAGAACTAACAACATGCTGTGGGCGAAAAATGCACTGATCATTCGAATAGCAGAAGCCGCAACGGGGTCAATGCTGGTTTGCATTACTGGCTTGGCGATGATGCCGCCCAATGCTTGGCACATTGCTGCGGTTAAGCCAAGTCCAATGCCCACCCAGATGTTACCTTTAATTTCTTCCAAGACGTTATTCACTTGGCCTCTTCGACCAAAGAATATCGCCATCACTACGCCGCTAAATACCAAGGATGCGCCCAGTAGTTCTATTGTGGTCATGACTTCGCTAAATAAGAAGTAGCCCAAAATGGCCGAGAATACCGCATGGCAGGAAAACAGTAGTCCGGCTTGTCTTGGTCCCATACGATTCAAGCACGCGAACAGAGCGGTATCGCCAATAAAAATACCAATCAGTCCTGAGGCCATCATTGGCGTTACATGTCCCCAAGAAACCGTTAACCAGCCGCCAGTTATCCAGGCCATTGTTGATAAGATCACGGCCGTACAGCCCATGCGCCAGCGGCTGTAAGAAAAAGCGCCTAGGTGTTGTGCAGGAATGACAGAAATAAGGTTAGAAACTGCCCACAGAAAAGCGGCACATAAAGCAAGCCATTCGTAACCCATGATGTGTCGACGTCCTTGTAGATTTGAGGAGTCTTAATATGCACGAAATTTAATGGATGTAAAAGCTGCTCTGTGAGGGCAATAGCTGGCGAACAGCTCCATGACAATAAGCTCTGTCACGGAGCTTTCCGATTAAAACAGCACCAGAACTGCGCCATACACGATAAATAGCCCAATCAAACCAAGAATCAGCCCCACTTTCGCCATGTCTTTGCTCTCGATTAGGCCTGTTGAATAAGCCAAAGAGTTTGGTGGCGTGGAAACCGGTAAGATCATGCCAAGTGATGCGGAGAATGCGACGACAACCAGTAAACCTTGTAGGCCACCAACCGCAATAAGGCTTGGCATGGATGTACCAATAGCGGCAGCAATAGGCATTAATAAGTTTGCCGTTGCGGTATTAGACATAAAGTTCGCCATTAACCAACATACGACCGATAGGGCAAAGACAACGGCAAATGGTGATAGTAAGCTGTAATCAATGGCGTGCGCTAATGCTTCGGCTAAGCCCGTTTTGTCTAAGGCAATACCAATTGCGATACCACCAGCAACCAGCCATAGCACGTCCCAGTTAATCAGCTTGAGTTCTTCTTTTCCCATAATGCCCGTTAACGTGAACACCGCCAGCGGGATAATCGCAACAACGTACGTGTTCATGCCATGCACTTTCGTTGTCATCCAAAGCAAAATGGTTAGTGCAAAAGTGATGTAGACGACGATCGCACGCCAGCTCCTTTTGAATGTACCATCTAGCTTTAGTTTCATTTCTGGTTCGCTAGACGGAAACAGCTTTTGCAACAAGAACCAAGCTACAGTGAGTTGTACCAACACAAAGGGGAGACCCATTGTCATCCACGATAGGAAGTCTATCGCGTTTTCTCCAGTGAGATATTGAAGCGCTATCGCATTAGGTGGCGTGCCTATCGGAGTCGCAATGCCGCCTGTATTCGCGGCAATTGGAATGCACAGCACCAGCGCTTTAATCCCTAAATCCCCTTTAGGTGCTGAAGCGACGATGGGGCCAAGCAGGGCTAGCATCATCACGGTCGTGGCAGTATTGGACATAAACATTGAAAAAACGGCGGTAATTAACATCAAGCCCAGCATGATGAACTTAGGTTGGGTGCCGAATGGTTTTAATAGTACTCGGGCGAGGTTGTTGTCGAGCTCGTATTTGGAAGCCGCAATCGCGAGAGCAAAACCACCCATAAAAAGAATAATGATCGGTGAAGAGAAGGCCGAGAAAATATCGGTGTAAGCAATTAACTCTCCTAAATCATGCCCCGCTGGTGGATTGCGAAATAGATGCAAACCTTTATCCGATATCATGATCAGTTCAAGAGCGATAATAAGAATGGACGTAGCAAAAACGGGAACCGGCTCGAGAACCCAAAGTAGGGCAGCAAGAAGAAAAATAGCCAACAGGCGATGCTGAATTAAAGTGAGATCGTCAATAGGAATAGCATCGATCGGCATCATCAAAACACCGAGCGGAATTAAAAAGCACACCAGCAATTTCGCCAACGTGTTTACACTCATCTTTGGCATTGGCTGCCCCTCTAAATATTCATTCTAAGCGCAGGATAATTGATTGTGGAATGAGGGTCTTAGAGGCAGGTATGAGTTTGAGAAATAGAGGCTAAATATTGAACGGAATTTTGCTTTTTATCAATAAAAAGAGCCCTTGAGAAAGGGCTCTTTTAACGGGGTTTTGCTTATTTTTTCAAGGCGTAAGGTGTGCCCATTACGGTTGGCTTACCGTTTTCCATGCTTGCGTCAAACTCAATCGCGTCTTTGGCAAACAGGTTAATAACAGTAGAACCCAGTTTGAAGCGGCCCATCTCTTCGCCTTTTTTCAAGATCACGGCCTTGTCACCCTCAGCTGGGTAATCCCATTTGTAGACAGTATTGCCACGAGGCGGAGTGATCGTGCCAGCCCATACTTGCTCAATGCTACCTACGATGGTTGCGCCAACAAGCACTTGTGCCATTGGACCAAACTCAGTGTCAAAGATACACACCACACGCTCGTTACGTGCGAATAGATTTGGAACGTTTTCTGCCGTAAGCGGGTTTACCGAGAACAGGTCACCAGGCACGTAAATCATTTGGCGCAGTGTGCCGTCACACGGCATGTGTACACGATGGTAATCGCGCGGAGACAGGTACAGCGTGGCAAAAGATCCATCTTTAAATTCGTTTGCTAAATTCGCGTCACCGCCCAGCAGTTCTTGCGCTGAGAAGTGATGACCTTTTGCTTGGATAAGTTGACCATCTTCAATAGGGCCAAATTGGCTAACACAAGCGTCGGCTGGGTGAGTGATGACGTTTTCGCCTTCAGAAATTGGGCGTGCGCCCTCTTTTAGCTTACGAACGAAAAACTCGTTGAACGTTTTAAAATGCTTAGGATCTGAGTGCTTTGCCTCATCCATATTCACATTGTATTGTTTGATAAACCAACGAATAACTGCTGTTGTTAGACCGCCAGCTTTTGCTGAAGCCAGTTTACCCATTAGGCGAGTGAGGCCGTGTTGTGGGATCCAGTACTGCAGTCCAACTTTAAACTTGTCCATCTTTAATTCCGATACTTCTGTTAGATTCGCGCTTTAGGGCGCGTGATGTTACTGAAATTTAATTTGCTTGTCAGTATTAGGTGAAGACTTTTTACACAGTTACAGTCTTAACTTAATTACAGATCGGCTTTCTTATTGCGTGAATACTGACGGTTTGCTTTGTTTTCAACCATGCTTTCCAAAATGCGATGGTAGTTTTCAAAGCGAGTTTCGTTGATTTCCCCTTTCTCAACAGCTTCACGTAGAAGGCAGCCAGGGTCGTCATTGTGCTTACAATCTCTGAACTTACAACCGCCTAAGTATGGTCGGAATTCAACGAATGCTTTCGTTACTTCTTCTGCTTCCAAATGCCACAGCCCAAATTCACGCACTCCAGGCGAGTCGATCAAGTCGCCACCCGTCGGAATATGATACAAGCGCGCTGCTGTCGTGGTGTGTTGGCCTAAACCAGAGTTCTCGGAAACTTCGCCTTCTTCCACTTCGCTCTCTAGTTCCGGCATTAACGCGTTGACTAAGCTGGATTTTCCTACGCCTGATTGACCAACAAAGATATTAATGCGGTCACGCAGCAGGGTTTCTAGTTCAGCAATGCCTTCTCCCGACTTCTTGCTGACCAGAAGCACTTTATAGCCAATGCGTTCATATTCTTTGAGCCATTCTTCATACATTGCACGATCATCGGCTTCTAGAAGGTCGACTTTGTTTAAGACCAGCAATGGTGCGATATTCAGTGTTTCTGATGCTACTAGATAACGGTCAATAATATTCAGTGATAGCTCGGGCAGTACCGAGGAGACAATGACCATTTGATCTATATTGGCAGCTACGGGCTTTAGGCCATCGTAGTAATCTGGACGAGTGAGCACTGAAGAACGAGGTTCTACCGCTTCAACAACGCCAGAAATGCCAGCCATAGACTCCAAGCCTTCGCGCCATAAAACTCGATCGCCAGATACTAAAGATTCGATACCACGGCGAAGGTTACAGCGTTGAATCTCGCCTGTTTCAAGGTCTTCAATATCCGTGTGCTGGCCAAAACGAGTGATCACGAGACCTTGTTTGCTTGCGCCTAGCATGTTTTCATCCCACTGGATGGACTCTTCTTGCTTTTTTAAACGCTTTTGTTGGTTGCTGCGTACGCGTCGCACTTGACCTTTGGTTAACTTTTTCTTCTTTGCCACAATTCTGTACTTTATGTGAATTTACTCAAATGGTTGAGCCGTGATCTTGGCTCTGAGTGAGTATCGTGTTTCCCGTATTTTGAGGTATAGTACCTCTTTTATCGATAAACAAATAGGCGGCGTAACCATGTCCTTTAGCGATCAAAACCTAATTTGGGTTGATTTAGAGATGACAGGGCTTGATCCTGAAACGCACAAAATCATTGAAATTGCTTCTATTGTCACGGATAGCGAACTAAATATTTTAGCTGAAGGTCCAGTATTAGCGATTCATCAGCCGGAAGAAGAGCTAGCGAAAATGGACGATTGGTGCACCAATACGCATACGGCAAGCGGCTTGGTGGAACGCGTTCGCAACAGTAAAATCTCAGAACAAGATGCGGTCGCACAAACCATTGAATTCTTAGAAAAATGGGTGCCGAAAGGGACGTCGCCAATATGTGGTAACAGCATTGGGCAGGATCGTCGCTTCTTGTACAAACACATGCCGGAATTAGAAGAGTTCTTTCATTACCGATATGTTGACGTCAGCACTCTTAAAGAATTGGCGCGTCGTTGGCAACCTGAAGTATTAAATGGGTTCACAAAACAGGGAACACATTTGGCCTTGGACGACATTCGCGAGTCGATTGCAGAACTTAAGTACTATCGTGGTACTATTTTCAAGATTTAACTGTTAAGGTTGCGATCCAAATTGTTGTAATTTATATCGCTTTTGATTGCTTTTTCATCGTTCAGTAAAAAAATAAAGTTTTTTTGAAGGAAGGACTTGCATCACAAAAAAATGCTCTTATAATTCGCAGCCCTAAACAGCGGAAACGTTGTTG